>NZ_JBPCUJ010000144.1:0-3950 GCF_051011215.1 Lutimonas sp. | reverse complement strand
CCATAATTTCCAAGCAGTTTCCATTTAATTTACTAAATTCGCCTCAGTTTTAAAATGTGTCTATGCTTTCTTTTGATTATAAAAAATACAACACCATTTTGGGTTGGCTTACCTTTGGGATTGCCTTATTAACCTATACTTTAACACTTGAACCTACAGTTAGTTATTGGGATTGTGGTGAATATATTGCCACTTCTGTTAAATTAGAGGTCGGACACCCTCCAGGGGCTCCTTTGTTCCAGATGATGGGTGCATTTTTTGCGATGTTCACCTCAGATGTTGAAAAGATCGCCATGATGGTGAATTTTATGTCGGCCCTGGCCAGTGCTTTCACCATTCTGTTCCTTTTCTGGACCATTACCGCACTTGCAAAGAAAGTAGTAGAAAAGAGTTCTGGAGAAATGAGCAAATCCAGCTCCATTGCCATCTTAGGTAGCGGCCTTGTCGGAGCTCTGGCCTATACCTTCTCAGATAGTTTTTGGTTTAGTGCCGTTGAAGCCGAAGTATATGCCATGTCATCTTTCTTAATGGCCTTATTGTTTTGGCTGGCCATTCACTGGGAAGCAGAAATGGACAAACCAAGAGGTAATAAATGGCTTTTATTAATCAGTTTCATTGTTGGTCTGTCCTTCGGGGTTCACATACTCTCTCTTTTAGTTATTCCTTCGATCGTCTTCATATATATTTATAAAAGGCACCCGGAGCTGAATTTAAAGCAGTTTATCCTGGCCAATATCGTATCTATCCTGGTACTAGCTTTTGTTTTTAAACTTCTTTTCCCGTTTACCTTGCGATTCTTTAGTGCTTCTGAGCTGTTCTTTATCAATACACTCGGCTTACCCTTTAATTCAGGAAGTATTATTGCTGGAATCGTGCTTGTGGCCTTATTTTATTTTGGCTTGAAACACACAAGAAAGAAAAAATTATTTACGGCAAATTTACTGCTCTTATCAGTTATTTTCATCATGATCGGGTTTTCATCATGGTTGATGCTGCCTATCAGAGCCAATGCAGACACAACCATTAACGAAAATAATCCTTCAAGTGCACGTGAACTTTTAGCATATTATAACAGGGAACAATATGGGGATGCCAATGTATTTTATGGTTCTTACTATTCTCTTAAACCCGAAAAAGATAAAGACAACCCAACAAGAGATGCCAAACCAAAATACGAAAAAGACGAAAAGGCAGGTAAATATGTCATTGTAAACAATTACAAAGATGCCTTACCAAATTACAATAGTAAACACAAGGGAATAATTCCAAGAATGGTAGACCCTACACCGTCGGTAGTACAAAATTACAAAGCTATTGCAGGAATACCACAGCGATCTAAAAGGCGTCCGACTTTTGCAGAAAACATCAGTTTTATGGTGACCTATCAATTCGGTTATATGTATGGTCGCTATTTTATGTGGAATTTTGCGGGAAGACAGGATGATATCCAGGGAAATCTTGACAACCATGGGAATTGGTTGAGTGGGATAGATCCCATTGATGAGGCCAGATTAGGATCCCAACAAAACTTACCGAGTGAGATTACGGATAATAAAGGTAGAAACAAGTATTATTTCTTACCGCTTATTTTAGGACTCATCGGATTACTTTTTCATTTAAAAAGGGATATAAACAATTTCTATATTCTGTTGCTTTTCTTCGCTTTTACCGGTTTGGCCATTGTTTTTTATACCAACCCCAAACCATTTGAGCCCAGAGAAAGAGATTATGCGGTTGTAGGTTCTTTTTATGTCTTTGCTGTCTGGATAGGCTTTGGTGTACTGGCACTCTATGAAAAATTAAAAACCAAGATTCAGACCCCGATTATGCCGATTGCGGTGACCAGTATATGCCTTTTGGCTGTACCCGTTTTGATGGCCAATGAAAATTGGGATGATCACGATAGATCTGGAAAATATACCACCTGGAACAATGCAAAATCCTACCTCGATTCATGCCAGGAAAATGCCATTATGTTTACCATTGGTGACAATGACACCTTCCCGTTGTGGTATATGCAGGAGGTGGAAGATTACAGAACTGACATAAAACTTGTCAATACGAGTCTGTTTGCAAAAGACTGGTACATTGACCAGCAAAAAAGAAAGACCTATAAGGCAGATCCTATTCCTTCTCAGTTAACCCATGATGATTATAAAGAAGGATCTTTGGATGTAGCCTATTTCTATCCATATGCATTTCCTCAATTCAAGGATTCGGTGATGGATATCAAATTCTTTATGAAGTGGATTCAGAGTAAAGACAGCAGAACCTCCATAGATTTTGAAGATACCGGTCATCCTGAAAAGGTTTATCCTACCACAAAATTGAGAATCATGGTAGACAAAGAGGCTGTACTTAGAAATGGTATTGTTGCTGAAAAGGATTCAGCCCTGATTGAGCCTTATATCGATATACAGATTGCAGAATCTGCATTGATCAAAAACCGAATACTGATGTTGGATATACTGGCTAATAATAACTGGGAAAGACCGCTGTATTTTACAGGTGGTGCCCAGGCTGCCGAGGAGTATATCTGGCTAAAAGATTACCTTCAATTAGATGGTCTTGCCTATAAATTTGTACCTATAAAAACTCCTCTTTCTCAACAAAGCTTTATGGACATGGGTAGAATCGATACCGAAACCATGTATGCCAATGTTAAGAAGTGGTCATGGAAAAATTCAAACGGAGATATCTATTATGATCCTGAAACAAGAAAGAACGGGATATCCTTTAGAAATAGTTTAGGAAGGCTTGCCGATGAATTTATCAAGGAAAAAGATTTTGTGCGTGCTGAGGAGATATTGGATATGTCGCTGGAAAAAATGCCAATTGCTTCCTATGGATATTTCAGATTAGTGATTGGTCACATAGAATCCTATTACTTGATAGACCGACCTGAAAAAGCGCGAAAAATTCTTGAGTTCCTCATTGGGAATTTCAAAGAAAGGATTGTCTTTTACAGCAGCCTGAGTTCGTATGAGTTGACTCAAAATTTCGGTGATCTTGAAGGCACTTTGGATTTGTACAAATACATTATTGCCACTTCCGTTGAATACGATACCGAAGCGTATTCGGAAAAGCTGAAGGAAGATTTCATGGTCTCAGTAAAACTGTTGGAAGAAGTCTTGGAGGAATAAAAGTGTATTCTAGTTTTTTTTGTAACTTGGCGTAACCCCCAATCGTTTTTTAAAACATAATATCAAATGAGATCTTATCTTGTAAAAACACCAAGATTGGTGCAAAAATTTTTTTATAATTATTCCTGGCGGATTAAAACGGATCAAAAAGAGATTTACCTCACCTTTGATGACGGTCCTGTTCCTGACTTTACTCCCTGGGTGCTGGATACCCTGGATAAATTTGACGCCAAAGCAACGTTTTTTTGTGTTGGTGAAAACATTCAAAAATATCCACAGATTTATCAAAAAATTAAGGATGGTGACCACAGTATCGGGAACCATACGTTTAATCATTTACAAGGTTGGAAAACCCCTACTTCAAAATACGTTAAAAACATTTTGAAAGCGGATTCTTATCTACAGAATGAAACAGGTACATCCGGCCAGAAACTATTTAGACCTCCTCATGGAAGAATAAGACCTTTACAGGCAAAAATCTTGCGAAAAAAGGGCTATAAAATTATCATGTGGGACGTACTGAGTGGAGACTTTGATCAGGGATTAAACAAAAAAGAATGCCTCGAACATACCATCAAAAATATCAGTAACGGCAGTATTGTGGTTTTTCATGACAGCGATAAATCATTTAAGAATCTCGACTATGTGTTGCCTAAAGTTCTGGAACACTTTTCATCCAGAGGATTTAATTTTAAGGCGCTGTGAGGAACATAGAATTTTGAATTTTGAACTAGGAATTTAGAATATTGAACCGATTAAATGATTAGGTGAAATTCATCATTCTCAATTCCTTATTCGATATTCGTT
>NZ_JBPCUJ010000143.1:0-2988 GCF_051011215.1 Lutimonas sp. | reverse complement strand
GCAATATAAGATTTCAGGGTAGGGTAGGTTTCGTAATAGGTTTCAATCAATTCCTTCGCCTCAGATCGGCTCAAATCAGTTTGTTGACTTAGCCCAAAGGCTGAAACTCCATATATGATACCAAAGTTCACTGTTTTGGCATAACTTCTTTGTTCTCTTGTTACTTCATTCAGGTCAACTTGAAAAACCTTGGCAGCCGTAGACCTATGAATATCTTCACCTCTGATAAAGGATGATTTCATTTCTTCATCTCCACTCATTTCGGCAATTAATCTCAGTTCGATCTGAGAATAATCAGCTGCCAAAAGGGTGTAGTTCTCATCTCGCGGAACAAAGGCTTTTCTCACCTGTTTACCACGCTCTGTTCTAATAGGTATGTTTTGCAGATTGGGATTGTTGGAACTCAACCTTCCAGTTGCTGCAACGGTTTGACTATAGGTAGTATGAATTCTTCCTGAATCTTTGTTTACTTCATTTGGCAAGGAGTCGACATAGGTGTTTTTTAGTTTCACCAGTCCTCGCCATTCGAGAATGTTCTTTACAATGGCATGTTTTTCTGCTAGTTTTGATAAAATTTCTTCACCAGTGGCATATTGCCCTGTTTTGGTCTTTTTTGGTTTTTCGACCAACTTCATTTTTTCAAAAAGAACTACTCCCAGTTGTTTGGGAGAAGCCAGGTTAAAATCTGTGTCGGCTTCTTCATAAATTAGTTTTTCCAGCGCCTCAATATCTGTATTTAGATCTGTTGATAATGATTTCAAATAATCTTCATCTAAATTAATGCCTTCCATTTCCATAGAAGCCAACACCTGTACCAAAGGAATTTCAATGTCACTAAAAAGTTTCGTTAATTTGTTTTTATCAAGTTCTTTTTCAAAAAGTAATTTTAATTGCAGCGTAACATCAGCGTCTTCAACAGCGTATTCAGTTTGTTGTTCTAAAGGAACGTCTCTCATTGAGCCTTGATTCTTACCTTTTTTTCCGATAAGTGTTTCTATAGGTATAGGGCTGTAATGAAGATAAGTCTCTGATAAGACCTCCATATTATGTCTCATGTCAGGATTTATCAGGTAATGTGCAATCATTGTATCGAACAATGGTCCCTTGACCTCCATTCCGTAGTTTTTCAAGACCTTGATATCATACTTCAGGTTCTGACCTATTTTCTGAATAGCCTCATTTAAGAAGAAAGGTTTAAATCGTTCCAGTACTTCCTGTGCCTGGTTTTGATCCTCTGGAACGGGAACATAATATCCCTTTCCTTTTTCATAAGAAAAAGCAATGCCGACTAATTTCGCCTCCAAGGTATTAAGACTTGTAGTTTCAGTGTCAAAACAGACAGATGTTTGATTGAGCAACTTTTTAAGTAACAGCTCTTGCGAAAATGCGGTATTTACAAATTGATATAAATGATCCTGAGTATCAGAATTCGTATAGCCACCAATAGCATTAGAATTGCCCGCAGACTCTCCACCTGTGGAGAACATATCAAGTTGCTGCCCGCTATCTGAATCTTGGCTGGAAGATTGGTCAGCTGCCTTCGCTACTGAAGTTTCTGTAGTTGGCTCAATTTTAAAGATCCGATTTAAATTTTCAAGTGATCTTCTGAATTCCAAATCTTGAAATATTTCGGTTACCTTTTTAAAATCCGGTGTATTTAGTTCAAAGTCTTCTTCGTGAAATTCAACAGGACAATCGAGGATGATCGTGGCCAGTTCTTTTGACAAAAGCCCCAATTCCTTATTGTTCTCTACTTTTTCCTTCATTTTACCTTTCAATTCATGGGTATTTTCAAACAAGCCCTCCATACTGCCATAGGCTTTGAGGAACTTTTTAGCCGTTTTTTCGCCAACACCTGGCAGGCCAGGAATATTATCCACAGAATCCCCCATCATTCCAAGAAAGTCAATGACTTGTTTAGGATCTTCGATTTCAAATTTTTCCTTTACTTTTTCAACATCCCAAATCTCTATGCCATTTCCCATCCTTGCAGGACGATACATCACCACATTGTCTGTTACTAATTGTGCAAAATCCTTATCTGGAGTTACCATAAAAGTTTTATATCCGGCCTTTTCTGCCTGAACGGATAGGGTTCCGATTAAATCATCCGCCTCAAAACCTTCGACTTCAACAATCGGGATATGCATGGCTTTAAGGATTTCGTGTATATAGGGTACGGCAATTTTGATTGCTTCGGGAGTTTCCTGTCTGTTGGCTTTGTATTCCGGAAAAGCTTCCGTTCTGATATGAGATCCACCCTTGTCAAAAGCAACTGCTAAATGGTCAGGCTTCTCGCGTCTTATAACATCTAAAAGAGAATTGGTAAACCCCATAATGGCTGAAGTATCCATTCCTTTCGAATTGATTCTTGGGTTTTTGATAAAAGCATAGTAGCCCCTGAAAATAAGAGCAAAAGCATCCAGTAAAAAAAGTCTTTTTTGTGCTGACATTTAGAAATAGTTTAGATCATTGTAAAAGTACAAATTTGTGATTGCGCTTTGAAATAATATTCAGTTTATTGCTAAATCGTTAATTTTTTGGACATTACAATTGTTGTTGAGATAAAATGTTATATTTGTAAGTATAGACTTAAAAACTTCAGTATGACTAAGTTTGGAGAATTAATTGGATCAAAGACCCCCACACTAATTGATTTTTATGCAGACTGGGAAGGAGAGAGTACAAATTTGCACTCCATCCTTAGAGATGTAGCAGCAGCTTTAGGTGATAAGGCAAAAGTTGTTAAAATAGATGTTTCTAAAAATGAAACCCTGGCAGCCGCCCTTAGAATCAAGGGAAATCCCACATTTATTATCTATAAAAATGGCGAAATGAAATGGCGCCAAACAGGTCAGCAAGATGCCAATACTTTAATAAGTCTTGTGGAGCAGTACGTTTAGTAAATCTTTTCGAATAAAATTGACTTGATTGAATAACGAATATCGAATAAGGAATTGAGAATGATGAATTTCACCTAATCATTTA
>NZ_JBPCUJ010000142.1:0-10654 GCF_051011215.1 Lutimonas sp. | reverse complement strand
GTATACACCATCTATTTCAAGCCCCATATGAAGTTGTTCAACACCAAAATTTGTTGTGTAAAGCACAATGTCTTGTCCGGTATCAGGATCAGTTTCAACATCTGAAGAACTTACTACCCTGTCTTTCCATGAAGTGCTGTACAAGTTAACACTACCAGAAAATTTGTTACCAGTATATTTATATCCTAATTCCATTCCGAAAATCTTTTCATTTTCAGTTAAAGGATTTACCTGGTTGGTAAAGTTTAAGTAAATATTATCATGGTAAGGCTGACGTGAATAGTACCCAATGTTTCCATAAATGCTATTTTGCGTATTGATGAAATAAGCTCCACCCCCTTTAATGTTAAATCCAAAATTACTTACTTTCTCTGAATCAGTTCCAGGCTCAATATTATCTGGTAACGGCACTGGCTCCCCTGTATCAGGATCAATCACGTTTTGAGAAGAAGTTCCGTCAATTAAGGCTTGATCTGCATATTGGTAATAATCAAATCTTTGGTGATTTTGATTAGAAATAGATCCTTGAACGAACACAGAAAAGTTTTCATCCGCATATTCTAATTGAGAGAATAAACCACCGTATGTGATTCTTTCATCATTACTATAAGCAATTTTTTGATCTTCTGGTGCCTTAGCTGTTAATGCAGCCCAAGGATCAGCATTGTAAGATTCAGTCGCGATTACATTTTTATATGTTCCAAAAGAACCATACGTATCGTGATTGTTATTCTGATCTCTCAATCTGATATTTTCTTGCCAAGAACTTAAACCATGGAAGTTTTCAACAACTCTATGGTGAAAACCATAGTAATATCTATAGTCAATACCTACATTAAACGTAAGGTTTTCAGTGAATTTGTTCTCGTAGTTAGATACAAGACCATACCAACTATGTGAATTCACAGAAGAACGAGTTACATAACCACCACCGGCAGCAAAATATCCACCCTCTCCGTTTGGAACACTTTCGTTGAATTCATAAATAGCATCATAATCGATATAACCATCATCTGTACGGATTCTGTTACCACGGTTACCTGTTCCACCACCTCTACCCCAAGAGGCATAAAGTACTGTAGACAAGTTTGAAGATTCGTTGATCGTGAAATCCCAGTTAAGGTTCATCACTGGTTTGTGATAGAAGTTTCTTCTTTCAGTCATGTATTTTCCTTGATATGTACCCCAGTTATTGTTGTACTTATCACCATAGGTTTCATAATTTGTAAGTTCTTTTGTGAAGTTCTGATCATGCCATTGAGGTGCACCAGTTAAAAGAAAGTTGAAGTTATGGTTTTCATTGGCTTGGTATCCAATCGAAATAAAATAATTTTGACCTTGTCCAAAATTTCCTTCATTATAACCATCACCTTGCCAGTGAGAGAACATAACACTTGCTCCCCAGCCATTTTCAGATCTACCTGAGTTGTAAGCAATTGTTGTTTTGAAATAATTGTCGTTCGCAACTCCAAAATGTCCAAAACCACTTTCTCTTTTATCTGTAGACTTTGTTACAAAGTTTGTAGTACCACCTACAGAAGAGATCGCTAATTTAGAAGAACCTAATCCACGTTGTGTTTGTACAACATTCGCAATGTCTGCCATACCAGACCAGTTAGACCAGTACATTTTACCATCTTCCATACCGTTAATTGGCTGACCGTTCAACAGGTATGCTGTGTTGTCCTGACCAAAACCACGAACCGCGATTCTTGAATCTCCATAACCACCAGCTTGCCCTGCAACATATACAGAAGGCGTGTTAACCAAGGTCATAGTAATGTCTTGAGTTCCGATTTTATCCTGGATCTCTTTGGCTTTGATTGTTGATACTGCGATAGGAGTTTTTCTTCCTTCGGCTAAATCAATAACCCCTGTTCCAACAATGACTACCTCGTCAAGAGCATTTGCATCTGCGAGTAAGACAATGTTCCCAAGGTCTATGTTTCCATCAAATGAAACTTCTTTAGTTTCATATCCAACAAAAGAAATTTCTAAAACCCCTGATGTTTTAGACGCTTCAATTCTAAAATTTCCGTCAAAATCAGAAGTTGTTCCATTAGAAGTTCCTTTAACAAGAACGTTTGCTCCTGGAAGAGCTCCGTCTTCATCTGCAACTTTTCCCGTAATAACAGATTGTGAGTAAATAACTGAGGTTGTGAGAAATAAAACCAGAGTTATTAATTTTTGAAAGTTATTCATTTGTAGTTTAATTTGAGTTAATAACTGCTGCAAAACTACTTAAAAAAACAAAATGGATTGTTAAAAAATCATGAATTCTTTTAACAAAATTTAACAATTACTTAACTAGTAATTTATTTGCCAATTCTTTACCTAATTCCACACCAAATTGGTCAAAACTGTAGATATTCCATATTATTCCCTGTACAAATGTTTTATGTTCATAACTGGAAATCAGCGATCCAAGGCTTCTTGGCGTCAATTTTTTCATAAGAAACGCATTTGAAGGGCGATTTCCATTAAAAACTTTAAATGGAATTAAGGCGTTCACTTTATTCAAATCTCCGGCTACTTTCATATCTAAATGAACCTCCTCCGCGGTTTTACCGGCATAAAGTGCTTCTGCCTGTGCATAGAAATTAGCCATTAATTTTTGATGGTGGTCTTCATTGCCATATAAAGATTCCTGGTAGCCGATAAAATCAACTGGAATCAATTTGGTACCCTGATGCACTAGTTGCATAAATGCATGCTGTACGTTTGTACCCGTATTACCCCAAATGATGTTTCCGGTCTGATAGCTTACAGGCTTACCGTCCCTATCTACCGATTTCCCATTACTTTCCATGGATAGTTGTTGTAGGAACGGTGCTAATTTTTCAAGATATTGAGTATAAGGAATAACAACCTCAGATTCTGATTCGAAAAAGTTGTTGTACCAAATACTGATAACCGCCATTATTACAGGAATATTTTCTCTGAAATCCGTATTTCTAAAGTGCTCATCCATGGCGAAAGCTCCTTCAAGGAATTTTTTGAAATTATCGAATCCGATCGACAGACTGATGGATAGTCCTACGGCACTCCATAAAGAGTAGCGACCCCCAACCCAGTTCCACATCGTAAAAATATTTTTTTCATCAATTCCGAAAGCTTTTACTTTTTCCAGATTTGTGGATACAGCTACAAAATTGTGCTGAATATCATCTTCAGTGGCAGATTGTAAAAACCATTTTTTAATAGTTTCAGCATTCGTAAGTGTTTCCTGAGTTGTAAATGTTTTTGATACGATCACAAACAAAGTGGTCTCAGGGTTTAGTCCTTTTAATACTTCAGTGGCATGATCTCCATCAATATTGGATACAAAGTGAGTGTTTAAATGATTTTTGTAATAATGTAAACCCTCTACGACCATATTCGGTCCCAAATCTGACCCTCCGATTCCGATATTTACAACATCGGTAAAGGCTTTTCCAGAAAACCCTTTGAATTCTCCCGATACCACCTGGTTTGTAAAATCTTTGATTTTTTCCAGTGTCTGATGTACCTCGGGCATAATATCGCTTCCATCTACTAAAATAGAACCGCTGTTCATGTTTCTCAATGCCGTGTGCAATACTGCTCTGTCTTCTGTGGCATTGATTTTGTCTCCTTCAAAATACTTGGAGATAGCATCTTCTAAATGACACTCTTTTGCCAGATTTATCAAAAGATCCAAGGTGTCCTGTGTCATTCTGTTTTTTGAGAAATCAAAATGGAGATCCTCAAAGTTGAGAGACATGGTATTCTTTCTGTTGGAGTCTTCCAAAAACAAAGACTTCATATGAACTTCTTTGATCTCATCAAAATGTTTGTTCAGTTCTTTCCAAGAAACTGTATTTGTCGGATTGGTATTAATTAAAGCCATGATGTACTTTTTATGAATGTTTATTCGGCCTGCAGATTTGAGGCGACGGTTGTTTCCAGATAACTGTTAGGTACGTCATCCAGTTTTTGTTTTAACGGTTCTATATGAATGAAATAATCATCCTTTAGGTGTTCTTTTATAGGTTCAGCAGAAGGCAGTTTTTGCTTAAAGGGATCCACTTGTTTGCCATTTTTCCAAAAGCGATAACAAACATGAGGTCCGGCAGTATTTCCGGTCATTCCTACCCATCCAATAACATCACCCTGTTTGACATAATCACCTTTTTTTACGGCTCTTTTTTTCATATGCAAGTATTGGGTGCTATAAGTTGAGTTGTGTTTTACCTTCACATAATTTCCATTGCCCCCTTTATACCTGGATGCTACAACGGTTCCGTTTGCCGTGCTCATGATGGGCGTCCCTACATTAGCGGCAAAATCAGTTCCTCTGTGCGCCCTCACTTTGTTGCCGTAATATTTAATTCTTCTCTTCAGGTTATATCTTGAGGAAATACGACTGAATTTGATGGGAGATTTTAAAAACTGTCTTCTAAGTGTTTTTGCATTTTCATCGTAATAATCATTGACATTCTTTGTGGAATCGGTAATAAAATTGAAGGCATAAATTGGATTATCCTTGTGCACAAAGTAAGCTGCTTTGATGTTTCCTATCCCAACAGGAATGGTATCATTGATATATTTTTCCTCATAAATCAATTTAAAATTGTCACCTTTCTGTAAATGAAAAAAATCGATGGTCCAGGCATAAATATCACTCATCTCATGCGCCAGAATATAATTTAGGTTTTGACCTTCAATAGCCTCAGACAAGGAGGACTCTATAATTCCAGAAGCTGTTTTTTCAACAATTTTCACTTCCTTGTGTCCAAATTTTGTTTGAATAGAATCGGTAAAATCAACGATGAGGTATTCCACTTTGTTCGGCTGATAAATAAATACCTGAGCCATTTCAGTAGAATCGTTTTTCGCTAATATGGTGTATGGTTTTCCCGCCCTTAATCTTCGGATGTCAAAGGTATCTTTGGCAGCAGCCGCAATTTTATAAATTTTCGGATAATCGATATGATGCCTGTCGAGGATCTCTCCAAAACTTTCTCCACTTTGTATGGTGTCTTTGATGACCTTGTAGTCATTTAACACATATCCAAACTCTTCAATTATAACCGGCTTCTCTTCTTCGATGTTTTCAATTTCAGTCAATTCCTTCACATCTTTTTGACAAGAATAAAGAAGAATCACTGCCAGAATAAATAAAATGCTTTTTCTCACGTTTGAATAAATTTCTTACAACGCTGCAAATTTATCGATTTTGTTAAATAAATGGCACTAAGAATCGTTAAAAAATCAAGGAAAGGGATGAACTAAACCGGAATACTCAATTAATTCAGCTTTTGCCGATCCTACGAGCAAGGCTGCTTTGATTTTTAAAGGAATTTTGTTGAAATCATCACTGACCCAAAGCGTCACATTTTCTTCATCTTTAAAAACCCTTCCTTTTAATACAAGGGGCCTTATTTTAATGGCTTTGATCTTACCAAACTGGGTTTTGATAATCTCTCTTTCCAGGACAATGAGTTTTATGGGGTTCATTTTCCCGTCAAAAAACATATTTACATCAATGGAATCATTGGCATGTAACTGGGTAAAATCAATACTCCTCATATAATAAAAAGAAGAAAGAATATCCTGTACATCATGTTCAATAAAATAAGAAGACTTGGTTGATTTTTTATGATTTACTTCATTTGCCTCCTTCTTATCATAATCAAAAAAGACTTCTTTGTCCTGGGTATAACCTCCTTCATCGATGTTTCTGATAAAATGCTTCGGTTTGAGGTCAGATTCTCCAAAATAGCTTTCGTACCGGTCTTCAACTTTGAATAAAAATCCTACCATTCCGGTTGTCCACCCTTTTCCAACCGCATGAATCAATGAGTCATTTTCATGAGTTTTTTCATTCAATTGTACTGTAGCAAAACCCGCATTTAATAAGCCGTATTGAATTTTATATTTTAAAAACTCTCCACGTTGAAAGGACTTTGTATCATTTTGTGAAAAAGAAGACACAAAAACAAACAGAAAGCAAAGTGGTAAAATCTTTTTGATATAATGCATAATCATAGTACCCATCGCTGTTATTGAAATAAACGCTCGGTGAAAGCCTAGATATCAAATTCTATACCAAAATAACAGGAGTTCCTATTTCTTAAAATTTCCAATACCTTCCATAAGCCAGGCCAGATAGTCTTCAATATTAGGGTTATAGGCTGAGTAATCGTTTAGATTATTTCCCTCATGATCTAATAAAACATAATAAGGTTGAGCGTTGGCCTTGTACTTGTTGATTTGAAATTCACTCCACTTCTTACCAATTGTTGTCACTTTTTTACCATTGATTCCAGATGTGTATTGTTCTTCAACAGGCAGTTTCCTTTTATCATCCACATAAAGAGAAATGAGCACGATGTCATTCTTCAAAACTTGAAGTACGCGGGAATCCGACCAAACTCTTTCCTCCATTTTTCGACAATTCACACAAGCATGGCCTGTAAAGTCAATCATCACCGGCTTATTGACTTTTTTTGCATAAGCCATTCCTTTTTCATAGTCAAGGAATGACACGATATCGTGAGGCCCAAGTTTTGCATGTTCCGGAATTTCAATGGAACCACCGGAACCACCATCACTGAGTTTCGTATATCCCACTCCATAGGAAGATTCACTGTAATGCATCGGTGGAGGAAACCCACTTATTAATTTTAATGGAGCTCCCCAGAGGCCAGGGATCATATAGATCGTAAAGGCCATCACAACAAGACCCAAGCTGAGTCTTCCGACAGAAATATGTGAGAGATCTGAATCATGTGGCAACTTGATTTTTCCGAACAAATAGAGTGCCAATGCTCCAAAAATGGTTATCCAAATCGCGATAAAAACCTCTCTTTCGAGCCAGTGGCCTTGTAATACCAGATCTGCATTTGACAAAAATTTAAAAGCCAGAGCCAGTTCTAAAAACCCAAGAAATACTTTTACAGTATTCAGCCATCCACCTGATTTTGGAAGTGAATTCATCCAGCCCGGAAAAGCTGCAAATAAAGAGAACGGAAGTGCAATGGCAAGCGAAAAACCGAGCATACTTATAATTGGAGCTGTACCTCCCTGAGCTGCGGCCGCTACCAGGGCAGTACCAACAATAGGTCCTGTACATGAAAAAGAGACAATGGCAAGTGCAAGCGCCATAAAAAAGATTCCTACCAGGCCGCCTCGATCTGCCTGAGAATCTACTTTGGTTCCCCAGCTGCTGGGCAAGGTAATTTCAAATGCTCCAAGGAATGAAACAGCAAAAACAATCAGCAATAAAAAGAACACAAGGTTAAACCAAACATTCGTAGACAGGGCATTTAAAGAATCCGCCCCGAAAAAATAGGTAACAACGGTTCCCAGAAATACATATAGAATAACAATAGAGGCTCCGTATAGAATCGCGTTACGAATTCCGATCGCCCTTGTTTTACTTTGCTTTGTAAAGAAACTCACCGTCATCGGTATCATTGGAAAAACACAAGGTGTCAGTAAAGCCGCAAAACCGGCAAAGAAACTAAGTATGAAAAGCGTCCATAAACTTTTCTTTTGCTCCTTTTTTGAAGTTCCCGTTATTTCGGTTTTTTCTACTTTCTTTTCTCCTGCTTCTGCAATCACATCACTTGTCTGAAGAAATGAGTTGTCAGGGGTGACTGTTTGTTGAATAATTTCTAAACTGGCAGGGTCTGCCTTAAATACCAGATCAACCTCAGTCGGAGGCAAACAATTGGTATCATCACACACCATAAACTCCAATACTCCTTTGATATCAATCGTATTCGAGTTCAGGAGCTTTATCTTTTGTTTGAAGATGGCCTTGGTTTCGAAGTATTTAATATCCATGTCAAAGACATTGTCATATTCTTCATGGCCTTTCCCTTCTTCCGGACTTCCCAGAAGTTCATAGGCACTGTTGTCAGTATCAATAGTAATGGTAGTAGGTATCGGTCCTCCATCAGGCACCTTTTGCGAGTATAAATGCCAGCCTTGTTCTATTTCGGCTGTAATCACCAGATTGAATTCTTCCTCAGCAATTCTTTCAACTGAAGTGTCCCAGGTAACGGGGTTGTGAATTTGCGCATTAGTGACGGATCCGATAAGGAATAAGAAAATGAATAACTTCGAGACTACATTCATGTTTTTACAGTTGCTTTTAGAATATGTGTTGTATTATCGGTAATCTTATAACGATCATCCATTCTTTTTCCAATCACCCAGATCACTTTTGAGCCAGAGCAAAGTAACCAAATATTTTCTTTTTGTAAAAGCGAGTATTTCTCATCTTTAAAAAACTTACTTAGCTTTTTCTTGCCTTTCATACCGATTGGGTAAAAATAGTCGCCTTTTTCCCATTTTCTTACGGATAAAGGAAATGTTAACAGATTTTTATCAAATAAGGCTGATTTTGCATCGAATTGAAGACCAGAAAGATCTTTTAATTTGTCAGTATTAAACTGTATCGAAAGATCACCTAAATCAATCGATTGATCTGTACTTTGGATCAGTCTTTCTTCCTGAACTAAATCCCTAACGACAAGTTTACTCAACAATAGGGTCTCACGATCTTTCACAAGACGATGTGTTTTTGACAAGAGCTGTTTACCTGGTTGGGCAGTCAATAAGGATTTGATCTCCTCGGTTTGGTCAAAGCCATACGGGCTGAATATTTCAAAATAATAGGATCGGTTATTAGCGAATTTCTGTAATTCCTGTGTTTTAAAGCGAACAATGGAAGGATCATCGCTTGATGTGACGGAGGCCGACAAGACATCATTGAGTTGATCTTTAACAATTTGCTGGCTTCCTTTCAAATGATCTAAGGTTGATGAAAAAGAGGCAGAAAAGGAAGAGTTCAATTCTTTTAAAATCGGAATTAGTTCATTGCGAATCTTGTTTCTGACATATTTGTTATCACGGTTGCTCTGATCCTCACGCCAGATGATTCCTTCACTTTCGGCATAGACAGAGATTTCTTCTTTCGAAAAAGGAAGTAATGGCCTTCTTATTTTCGCAATCTTTTCTGGTATGCCGGTAAGTCCGTCTAAGCCCGTACCTCTGGACAAATTAATCAAAAAGGTTTCGATATTGTCGTCAGCATGGTGGGCTGTTAGCAAATAGTCATAGTTTTCTTTATCAATGAGTTCATTAAACCAAGCGTATCTGAGATCCCGTGCCGCCATTTGAATTGAAACCTTTGCCTGTTTGGCCAAAGGAACAGTGTCAAATTGTTTCAAATGTAACCGCGTTTGATTTTTTTGTGCTTCTGATGTTACCAAAGCCTCATCCAGGTCAGAAGCTGTTCCTCTTAAATTAAAATTACAATGTGCTAAAGAGAAGTCATAGTCTAGTTTTAAAAGCAATTGAGACAATACCATACTGTCTATTCCACCAGAAACAGCAAGCAACAATTTTTTGCCGTTAAATTCAGGAAAATGATCTTGCACATGTATTTTAAAACGCTCTAACAAAGATGATTGAATTGTTATTATTTGCCGGTAAAGTTAGACTATTTGTAACAAGAAGTAAAAAAGTCCTTAACAAACAGATTGAGCTCGTTAAGGACTTTTAGATATTTATTTTAAAACCTAATTTTTAACCACTAGATTTTTATTCATTTCTAATTCTGAAAGCACCGTCAGTGCTTCTTCAACATAAATGTCTTTTCTAAGACTTTCATGCCAAATTTCTCTTTTTTTGGCAAGTATTGAATCTTGTGCCATCAACTGTTCTTCATAAATAGGAGAATTAAAAGTAAGGTTGCTTTCATACAAGGGTATATCACCGAAAGCTTTATTTTCCTCTTCTCTTTTTTCCAATTCCTTTTTGTAATCCTCGTAGTTTAAATTTACCAAGGTATTATCTCGACCTTCTTTCAGCCATTTTGCATTCTCATCAATAATGATAAAATGAGGATTGTCGCCAATTCTTTTCTTACTGTCGTTCACAACGGTATGGAAGTTTTCATATACATCCATCGGCGTGTATTCCGCAGGTTCTATTTTATCCCAGCTCAAAGGATTTTTCTCGTCACGTTCACCTATTTCAAAATAAGTGTACTTGTCTGGCATGGCAATATCACTTACAACTCCTTCCAACTGAGTTGAACCACCATTTATTCTATAGAACTTTTGAATGGTCATTTTTAGTGCACCCAAATCTTTATCGTACTTGAAATAGTTATTTAACGGAAGCACATTCTGAACAGTTCCCTTACCAAACGACTGTTTACTACCAATGATCACAGCTCGGTTATAATCTTGCATGGCTGCTGCAAAAATTTCAGAAGCCGAAGCGCTTAATTCATTCACCAATACTACCAGTGGCCCGTCCCATTGAATTTTTTTATCCTTGTCAGATCTGATATTGGGTTTTTCTCCGCGATATTTTACCTGAACCACGGGGCCGTCACTGATAAAAAGTCCAGCTATTTCAATAGCAGTTTTTAATGAACCTCCACCGTTATTTCTTAGGTCAATTAGCAGTCCTTCCACGTTTTCTTCCTTCAATCGTGCAATTTCCTGTTCCATGTCTGTTGCAGAATTCCTAAAATTCCGTTCGTTAAAATCAATATAGAATTTCGGAAGGTTGATGACGCCAAATTTGCGATTATCAACTTCAACCAAACTTGATTTTACGAAAGTTTCTTCCAATTCAACAATATCTCTGATAATCGATATCACTGAAA
>NZ_JBPCUJ010000141.1:0-41954 GCF_051011215.1 Lutimonas sp. | reverse complement strand
CAAGTGGACCACCTGGATAAGGAAGTCCCAATAGTTTGGCCGTTTTATCGAAAGCTTCTCCAACGGCGTCATCGATTGTTTCACCTAAAATTACAAACTCCTGATAATTGATGACCTTTAAAATCTGCGTATGTCCCCCGCTAATGGTCATGCAAAGAAATGGGAATGGCGGGATTCGTTGAGTCTCATCTTCAATAAAATGTGCCATCACATGGGCCTGCATATGGTTCACCGGGATGAGCGGAATACCCAAGGCTATAGCAAGCGACTTTGCAAATGAAGTTCCAACCAGCAAAGAACCCATTAATCCAGGGCCCTGAGTAAAGGCAATTGCATCCAATTCCTCTTTTTTTACCTTCGCTTGCGCCAAGGCCTGATCCACCACGGGAACAATATTCTGCTGATGGGCTCTTGAAGCCAATTCCGGAACCACACCTCCATAGGCCGCATGTATATTTTGATTGGCTATCACATTCGATAATACCTGGTTATTTTTGAGCACGGCAGCCCCTGTATCATCGCATGATGACTCTATTGAAAGTATGTGAATAGTTTTTTTTTGCATGAGAAAAATTTAGGCACAAATATTGTACTTTTAAAAATGCAAATTTAGAAATAAAATATTATCAGGCGTTTTAAAAGAATAGCAATTCGTATTTTTTTGATCGGTAGCTTTTTGCTGGTGATGCTGAGTGTTATACTCTCATTTTCAACCGTTCAAACCAGCCTGGCCAAAGCTGTGACGAGCAGGGTCAACAAAGCCTATGGCACATCCATTGATATAAATAGATTGGACCTTTCATCAATTCGAAATGTGGCATTGAAAGAAGTGCTTATCAGAGATCATCATGGAGACACCTTGATCGCTGCCAGTTCCCTTGAAACATCCATTTTGAATTACCGGCAGTTATTTAGCAGCGAGCTGAATTTTGGGGATATTTATTTAAAAGATGGAAAACTTATACTGCGCACTTATAAGGATGAAACGATAAATAGCCTTTCCGTTTTTGTTAATAAGTTTAGAAAGGACAGTTTAAGCGAATCAAAGAAATTTAAAATGTCTTCTTCTTTAATCAGTGTGGAGAATATCAATTTTTCATTATTTAATGAAAATAAAAAAGAAGGTCCCATTGTCTATTATAACAGAATAGAGGGTGATTTCGAGGATTTTAAAATAGACGGGTCGAATGTAAGTGCCAATGCCAGAGAAATTAGGGTTGTTGATGATCATGATATTGCAGTAACGAGTTTTACAACAGATTTCAGCTATGCTGATACACGCATGGAATTTTATAACACCCACCTTTATACCAAAGGATCGGAGTTACATGCAGATGTGGTATTTAATTATGAAAAAGGAGATCTGTCGGATTTCACCAATAAGGTAGAGATTGAGGCGGATTTTAAAAAAGCGGATGTTGTACTGTCCGATTTGAAGAAACTCTATGGCCAGTTTGGAAGGCATGACAAAATCCATTTCACAGCAAAAGCCAAAGGAACTATTAATGATTTTGTTATAGAGGATATTGATTTAGAGTCAGACAGGCACTCTTCTTTACGAGGGGATGTACATTTAAAAAATGTCCTCTACCGCGAGAAATTCAGATTAAAGGGAGATATCAAAGAAATCAGTTCCAATTATGACCACTTAACCAATTTATTGCCGGGTCTGTTAGGAGAGAAGATCCCAAAAGAGTTAGAAAAGATTGGCTATTTTTCCAGTAGTGGAAAGGTATATATTACCAGATCAAATGTTGACATTCAGTTACGGACGATCGCACAAATGGGTATGTCTGATGTTGATTTAAAATTATATGATATTGATAAAGGGGATCTTGCCTCCTATAAAGGGAAAATTGAACTGGTTGATTTTAAACTGGGTGAATTTGTAAAAGACAGTTTAATTGGAGATTTTTCGATGGTAGGAGAAGTAGAAGGACAAGGTTTTTCTATCGATAAGATTAGTATCGGAATCAAGGGGCATATTTCAAAACATCAATACAAAGGATATACCTATACAAATATTGATATCAATGGAGTATTAAGAGACAAGCAATTTGATGGATATTTAAATGTGAACGATCCGAATATCAGACTTGACTTTAAAGGACTGGCTGAACTTGCCGATAATAAAAAATTCAAGTTTGAGGCGAATGTTGATTATGCTGACTTTTTAAAATTAAATCTATTTACCAGGGATGAAAAATCTATTCTGAAGGGTAAAATTATGATGGATCTCACCGGGAGCAGTCTTGATAATATTGAAGGCTCTCTCAGTTTTAAAGACGCTTCTTATTCAAATCAGAATGATGACTATTACTTTAAGGATTTTGCGATTACTTCAGAGAACAGGGATGATATCAGAGAAATTAAAGTGAATTCCACCGACATTGTGAACGGTTTTGTAAGAGGTAATTTTAAGTTTAGGGACCTGAAGAAACTAGGAATGAATTCTTTGGGGAGCTTATTCGTAAATTATGAAAAGGAAAATGTGGAAGAGGGACAGTTTTTAGCCTTTCGGTTTAATATTTACAACAAGATTGTCGATGTTTTTTTTCCAAACCTGCAGTTAGGACCCAACTCTATTATTCGGGGTTCGGTTGATTCAGATGAGGATGTGTTCAATTTGACCATAAAATCACCTCATATTGAGGCATTTAACTATACGATTGATAAGATTGACTTGCAGGTGGATAATCAGAACCCCTTGTATAATACACTGCTAAGTATTGATGAAATAGACTCCAAATATTACAATTTGTCTGAGATTAATCTGGTGAATGTGATGTTGAACGACACCTTGTTTATGAGGGCAGATATGCTAGGGGGTAGGGAAAAACAAGAAAAATATAGTTTTAGTTTTTACCACACGATAAACGAAAAGAACCAGTCTGTTTTGGGGATGAAAACCTCGGAATTGACTTTTAAACAAAACACCTGGTATATCAATCCTGAAAATAACAATCAGAATAAGATCGTATACGATGATGATATTAAGACTTATGCCATTGATAACTTTAACATGATTACTGGCAATCAAGAGGTGCATCTGGCGGGATTACTGACTTCAGATCAGGAAAAGAATATAGATTTAAAGCTTTCAAATGTCAATCTTGATGATATTACGCCTTCAATCGATAGCGTTGCACTGGACGGGAAAGTCAATGGATCCATAAATTTCAGGGCTGTAAATGATAAGATTCTTCCCATAGCCGATCTGGCCATCAACTATTTTAGCATTAACGATGATTACTACGGTGACCTTCGGTTTAATGCGGAATCTGATCAGAACATTCGTAATTATACATTTGACCTTCTTTTAGAAAACTCAGATTTAAAAACTGTTACAGCTCAGGGAGCCATTGATTTTGCAGCCAAAGAACCAACGATCCTTGCTTCAGCCAAATTAGATCGATTTCGGGTGAATGGTTTTAGCCCTTTAGGTAAGAATGTCTTAAGAAACATACGGGGCTATGCCAGTGGCGAAGCAATGATTACCGGAAATTTGTCGAACCCTGATATTGGTGGAGAAATAATTCTGATGGATTCGGGTCTGGAATTACCTTATTTAGGGGTAGATTATGATTTTGAAGGGCAGTCGGTGGTGAAGTTATATAACCACACCTTCGATTTTCAGTCTTTTCAAGTAGTGGATAGAGAGATGAAAACCCGAGGAGTTATCAGTGGTACCATTACTCATGAAGGATTTAAAAAATGGATGATGGATCTTAGATTAACTACAGATAATTTACTGGTATTAAACACAGAGGATAAAGAAGGAGCGCTGTATTATGGTACGGGACTTTTGGGAGGAAGCACAACGTTAAAAGGGTATACGGATGATCTTGTTATCAATGTGAATGGAACCACTAATGCCGGAACGGAATTCATTGTGCCATTAGGCAATGTAAGCACGGTAAACAGTACGAAATTGATTCATTTTGAAAATGTTGAGTTGGAAGAAGGGGAGGAAAAGAAAGATGATGTGGTATTTGAAAAGTTAAAAGGTTTAAACCTTAATTTTAGATTAAATGTTACGAGACAGGCTGTTGCACAAATAGTACTGGACAAGGCTACAGGGAGTGTTTTAAGAGGGTCAGGTGATGGAAACCTCCGATTAAATATAGATACCAACGGTAAGTTTGAAATGTTCGGTAATTTGGTAGTTGACAATGGGGAATATCAGTTCAAGAATATTATTAATAAAGATTTTGAGGTTCAAAAGGGAGGTACCATCATATGGTCAGGAAATCCCTACGATGCGCGCGTGGATATTACAGCAATTAATTATACCAAGGCAAATCCTTCTGTTTTATTGGACGATATTGCAAGTTCACGTAAAATTGACGTGGAGTTGTATACGATGATTTCAGGAAACTTATCTGCTCCTGAGCTGGATTTTGATGTGAAAATTCCTAATGCCAGTTCGAATGTTGCCAATGAGCTTGATTTTAAATTGAGAAATGAAGATGACAAGCTGACCCAGTTCTTTTCGCTTCTGGCTACCGGAGCTTTTGCGAGGACAGATAATAATAAAACTAATTTTGATGGAAATGCAGCCATCGCGGGAACCATCGCACAAAAGGCTTCTCAATTATTATCCAATATGATGAAGAGCGATAATGAAAACTTTGAAGTGGGTGTTACCTATGATATCGGTACTGATAATAGTGTGCAGGATGTAACTACTGACGACCAGCTCGGATTGGAAGTATCCGGAAGAATTGCCGATAAGGTCATTGTGAGCGGTAAAGTTGGGGTGCCAGTGGGGTCGAATACAAACTCAAATGTAATCGGTGAAGTAGAAGTCAAGGTGCCGTTGAATGCAGCAGAAACCTTTCAGGCTAAAGTGTATAACCGACAAAATGAAATTCAGTTTGACGTAGCAGAAGGAGAAGGTTATACCCAGGGAGTCGGGATTTCTTATCGTTTTGATTTTAACAATGGAGGCGAATTTCTCGAGAAAATTGGTTTGAAGAAAACAGCTGAAGAAAAAGAAATGTCCAAAGAACAGATAGATAGCCTACGCTTGAATAATAAAATAGAAAGAAAATTAGAGAAGGAAGCTTTCAAGGACGAAAAAGAAAAGAACAAACCGAATCCTTAACTGGAAGGCGTGTTTATTTCAATTTTATAAGGTTTTGTTGTTATTTATCTAAGGAATAAGGCCTTTTGTAGAATAATGAATCTCGGAATTGGAATTATGCTTACTTTTATTTTCGATTCCCCCTTCAATTGATGAACTTATAAATAGTATACGCTAAAACTCAAAATATGTCAAAATCTTCTTCTTTTGTTCCATTAATGATTATTGCAGCCTTGTTTTTCATTTTTGGATTCGTCACATGGATTAATGGGGCACTGATCCCTTTTATGAAAACCATTAATGAATTGACAGAAGCTCAATCGTATCTGGTTGCTTCAGCATCGTATATTTCATTTGTGGTGATGGCGATTCCATCTTCGGCTATTTTATCAAAAATAGGTTATAGAAAAGGGATGTCTCTTGGTTTATTTATCATGGCATTGGGGGCCTTGGTATTTATTCCAGCCGCAAATGCAAGAACTTACTGGTTGTTTCTCTTAGGTATTTTTATTCAAGGTGCAGGTATGACTTTATTGCAAACGGCTTCCAATCCTTATGTAACCATTCTAGGGCCCATAGAAAGTGCCGCCAAAAGAATTTCTATAATGGGTATTGCAAATAAGGTCGCAGGTGCTCTCGGATCTTTGATTTTTGGAGCCTTGTTGCTATCTGGAATTGATGAAGTAAACGAAAAACTCGACACGGTTAGTGGAGAAGAAAAAAATCAATTATTGGATACGATGGCCGATAGTGTTTTTATGCCTTACCTGATTATGGCGATTGTGTTGGCTGTTTTAGCAATTTTAATTAGAAAGGCGCCACTTCCTCATGTTGAGGCGGCACCAACGAAAGAAGAGGCAGAAGGGAAAACGGCGAAAACCAGCATCTTTCAGTTTCCTCAGTTAATACTCGGTGTGGTTGCCTTATTTATGTATGTTGGGGTAGAGGTAATTGCAGGGGATTCTATCATTGCCTATGGTTTGTCGCTGGGATTACCAGTGTCACAGGCAAAATGGTTTACAACATTTACCTTGTTTGCCATGGTGGGTACCTATGGGTTGGGTGTTATTTTGATTCCTAAATACATGAGTCAGACCACCGCCCTGAAAATAAGCGGTGTTCTCGGAATTGTTCTAAGTTTAATCATCGTCAATACATCTGGTTTTACCTCCGTATTATTGGTAGCTTCTCTAGGTGTTGCGAATGCTTTGGTATGGCCGGCTATTTGGCCATTGGCAATAGACGGTCTTGGGAAATTCACGAAAACCGGAGCAGCCTTTCTGATTATGGCGATTTCCGGGGGTGCCATTCTTACGCCTATGTATGGAAAATTAGTTGATTATTTAAAAGAAGTATACCTGGCAGAAGGTATGGAAGAAGTCTTAGCTACTTCTCATGCTGCCAACCAGGGTTACTGGATATTATTGCCGGCCTATATTATTATCTTCTTATATGCATTTAAGGGGCATAAAATAAAATCATGGTCATAAAAAAAAGGAATGTTAGTAGTATTCCCTATTGAAATCTGCACAAATTTCAATCTTTTTTTTGAGTAAGTATAGCAATTCGGAGTAGCCTGAGAAACTACTCCTTGCTATACATTAAAAAAATAATGCTTGATTATTTTTATTTAACAGTGCAGGAACCTATTTTTGAGGTTTAACACAACGCATTGTATTGAGCACTTTTCTCATTTTTAGTATTATCGTGATATACTTCGGTATGATCATGGCCATTTCTTATGTAACCTCAAGAAATAGAAGTGAAGATTCTTTTTTTACCGGTGATCGCGAGTCTCCATGGTTCTTGGTGGCCTTTGGGATGGTCGGTGCAGCTTTGTCAGGCGTTACTTTTGTTTCAGTTCCGGGAATGGTGGGGAACAATAGTTTTTATTTCTTTCAATTTATTTTAGGAAATGTTGTAGGTTATTTATTTATAACCTTTGTGTTGATTCCCTTGTATTATAAATTGAAACTAGTGTCGATTTATGCCTATCTGAATGACCGGTTTGGAAAGAAAACCTATAAGACCGGCTCACTGTTTTTCTTAGTATCTCAATCTTTCGGAGCTTCTTTACGATTGCTGCTGGCGGCAAAAATTTTACAATTTGCATTTTTTGACAAACTGGGTATTCCCTTTTTTCTCACCGTAATCATCGTATTATTGCTCGTTTGGTTGTACACGAACAAGTCTGGTATAAAAACCATTGTCTGGACGGATACCATGCAGACGTTCTTTTTGATGCTGGCTGCTGTCGTTACCATTTATTCAATTACGTCCGCTATGGATTTGAGTTTGAGCGATTCCGTAAATAAAGTGGTGAGCCATGAGTATTTTAAAGTGTTTAACTGGGAAAATAACTCAGGAAACAATTTCTACAAACAATTTATTGCAGGAATATTGATCGCCATTGCCATGATGGGGCTGGATCAAAACATGATGCAGAAAACCCTGACGTGTAAAAACCAATGGGATGCTCAGAAGAATACGTTGACTTTTAGTTTGATCCTGGCTTTGACTCAATTTCTCTTCTTGGGATTGGGAATACTATTATATATCTATGCCGATAGTATTGGAATAAAACTTCCTTTGGGTGAACAAGGGCAATTTCTTGATACAGATACGCTGTTCCCAAATCTGGCCATTAATCATTTGGGGCTTATTACAGGGGTTAGTTTTTTATTGGGAATTATTGCAGCGTCTTTTTCAAGTGTAGATTCGGCACTGACTGCTTTGACCACTTCTTTCACCTATGATTTTTTGGATATGTCGAACAAGACAGGTGAACAAAAGAAAAAACTAAAAAATTATGTGCTTTTTGGTTTTAGTGTGGTTGTGTTTCTGATCATAATGATGTTTTCCGGAAGCAGAGGAGATGTTATTTCACTCATTTTCAAAGTAGCCGGATATACCTATGGTCCTTTGCTGGGCTTATATCTTTTTGGTATGTTTTCTTCTGTTTCAGTCAAAGATAAATGGGTGCCATTGGTTTGTGTTGCAGCACCTCTTTTGACCTATGCTCTTAGTATCTACCTGAAAAAAAGTTTTAATTTTGATTTCGGATTTATCAGTATCGCTGTGAATGGTATGTTTACCATTTTAGGTCTCCTATTAATTCAAAAAAAATAATAATCTATGATATCTCGATCTACCACTGAACAATCTTCATCCTACGACAATTTAGAACATATGAATGTCAATGAATTATTGGTCAATATGAACAATGAAGATAAAAAGGTCGCATTGGCTGTAGAAAAATCTATTGTGCAGATTGCCCCATTGGTCGAAGAGATTGTTGCGCGATTTAAGAAAGGAGGCCGGTTATTTTATATTGGAGCTGGAACAAGTGGAAGACTGGGGGTATTAGATGCCTCTGAATGCCCTCCAACATATGGAGTGCCGCACGATTGGGTGATAGGATTAATCGCTGGAGGTGATGGAGCGCTTCGCAAAGCGGTGGAAAATGCTGAGGATGATGAAACGCAGGCCTGGGAAGATCTAAAGGCTTTTTCAATTAACGAAAATGATGTGTTAATTGGTATAGCAGCTTCAGGAAGAACTCCTTATGTGATTGGGGGATTGAAGGCTGCCAATGAGCATCAGGTTCTAACAGGGTGTGTAACATGTAATAAAGGTTCTGCAGTGGCTGAACAGGCAAAATACCCTGTTGAAGTCGTAGTCGGTCCTGAGTTTGTTACGGGAAGTACCAGAATGAAATCAGGTACAGCTCAAAAACTTGTATTGAATATGATTTCTACCTCAGTAATGGTCAAGTTAGGTCGTGTAAAGGGTAATAAAATGGTTGATATGCAATTGTCAAATGAAAAATTGGTTGAAAGAGGCACCAATATGGTGGCTGCTGAACTAAATATTGACAAAGCATTGGCGCAAACTTTATTGCTGAGATATAAAAGCGTTCGGGCCGCTGTGGATAACTACAGGGAAAAGGAAAAATAAGGATAAGAGGCTCTTGATTTTACAATCGGGATGCAGAAGAGATGATTACATAGGTAAGAAAATAAAATAATGGAGAAGCGTTTTGGTTTAGTGGGCAAGAATATATCGTATTCATTTTCAAGAAAATACTTTACAGAAAAATTTCAAGAACTGAATTTAAATCAATTTGAATATGTTAATTATGATCTAGGAAAGATCATAGAATTTTCAGACAAGGTGTTGGTTGATGCTGATTTTTTAGGAGGTTTGAATGTGACGATTCCTTATAAGGAACAAATAATTCCATTTTTGGATGAGATTGATTCGGAAGCAAAAAGTATCGGAGCTGTCAACACGATAAAGATGCTCAAGGGAGGGAGGTTAAAAGGCTACAATACGGATGCTTATGGTTTTGAAACTTCTCTTAAGAATTGCTGGAAAGGTGATGAGCAAGGTGCTTTGATTCTTGGAACAGGTGGCGCCTCAAAAGCTATCGCTTTTGTTATGAAAAAGCTACATATACCGTTTTTGTTTGTATCAAGATCGAAAAAGAAAGAACATACGATTTTATATGAGGAGGTGGATGAGCAAATTCTAAAGAATCATGAACTCATCATTAATTGCAGTCCTTTGGGTACTTTTCCTGATATAGACTTAAAGCCGAATTTGCCCTATGAATATATAGGACAGAGGCATTTGCTGTTTGATTTAATTTACAATCCTGAACGAACAGCTTTTCTCAAAATGGGTGAAAAAGCAGGAGCTATTGTGCAGAACGGGGCTTCTATGCTAAAGCATCAAGCTGATCGCTCATGGGAAATTTGGAATTCTTAGCGAGAGGAGTATCCACGCAACCTATTGAAAATTGTCCATCTTATTTAAAACATAGTTTTGCGCTTTGCTAGGCTATTAGTATCTTTCAAAACTTTTTCAAAGTAATATATAGGAACCTTAAACATGAAACAATGTTAGACGTAAATAATGATAATTTATCATCTGAATCTGCCGAAGGTAGTTCAAATATTGAAAATGAAAAATCTCCGGTAAAACCACAGAATACGGAGCAGGAAAAAGATGATAGTAAGGATGAAGATGTTGCTGAAAAAACGCAAGTTACCGAGGCTGAAAAAGTGGTAAAAGAGGATGATGTTGTCAGTTCCGAGAAAGAAGAAGTGAAGGAAGTAGTAGAAGAGTCAAAAGAAGCGGTTGCCGATACATCTGTTGAAGAGGTGTCTATTGATGAAGCGAAAGAGGAGGTCAAAGAGACGTCATCTGAGGAAGCGGATGATAGCGCCGCAGGTGGTACTGAGGAGGATGCCCCTGCTGTAAAAAATAAAGAAATTCCTGAATTTGACCTGTCGACAATGTCTATGGATGATATTGTAAAAATGATGAACAACCTGCTTGTTGGTTTTGAAATTAAGGATATCAAGAATCAAATCGAAAGTTTAAAAATTGATTTTCAGAAAAAATTCAGCACCTTCGTCAAAGAACAGAAAGAGGCTTTTTTGAAAAGTGGAGGAGAAGAAGCCGATTTTTTCCTTTCGGCCCCGATAAAACACAAATTTGATGAGCTGATGAGCGATTATAAGCGCAAACGTCAGTACTTCTATAAAGAAGTCGAAAGGACTCAAAAGGAGAATCTGGAATTGAAACAGGCACTGATTGATGAATTGAAAGAATTGATCAATAATGCGGAAGCATCTACCATGTACAAGAATTTCCGAGTGCTTCAGGAAAGATGGAGAGAGGTTGGTCAGATTCCTCATGCAAAATACAATGATGTTTGGAGAACCTACCATCATCATGTAGAACGGTTTTATGATTTATTGCATTTAAACAATGATTTCAGAGATCTGGATTTTAGACATAACCTGGAAGAAAAATCAAAATTAATTAAGAAGGCAGAAGTGCTGGCAGAAGAGGAAGATGTCAATCATGCTTTTAAAGAATTACAGATACTTCACAGAATGTGGAAAGAGGATATAGGTCCTGTAGCCAGGGAGTTACGCGAGGAGGTCTGGCATAAGTTTAGTGAAGCAACAAAGAAAATTCATAAAAAGAGGCACGATTTCCAAGATCAGCTGGAAGAAAAATTCAAAGCAAATGTCGGTTTAAAACTGTCGGTAATTGAAAAAATAAAAGGCCTGGATATTTCTGCCAACTCAAGCCATAAAGACTGGCAACAAAGCATAAAAAAACTGGAGGCCTTAAGAGATGAGTTTTTCGCAATAGGAAGGGTGCCTAAATCAAAAAATGAAGAAGTCTGGCAATTATTCAGAGATGCGACGAGAAAATTTAATTCAGAGAAAAATAGTTTCTATAAAGGGATTAAGAATGATCAGGCCGAAAATTTAAAAAAGAAACTTCTGTTAGTGGAACAAGCTGAATCTTTGAAAGAAAGTGAAGATTGGGGTATGGCTACAGAGGTTTTCAAGAAAGTTCAGGCAGAGTGGAAAAAAATTGGTCATGTTCCAAGACGTGATTCAGATAAGATATGGAAGCGATTTAAAGACGCCTGCAATCATTATTTTGACAGGTTACACGAAAAGCAGAATGATTTAGACAAGGGGCAATCAGAAATTATTGAAAAGAAGAAGGATTTCATGGATGCTCTTAAAAAAGAGATTGAGGCCGGTAAGGAGTTAAGCATGGAGTTTGTGCAGAAAGGCCTTGAAGATTGGAGAGCCTTGGGAGTTTTACCTCAAAAAGTGAAACATCTTGATATCAAGTTCAATAAATTGCTTGATACTGCCTATAAAAAATTAAATATTGATAAGGATGAGGCGACTTTCCTTAGATTTAAGAGTTCGGTAGATAGTTTGCTGGATCAGAGAAATGTTAGGAAACTGGATAGTGAACAACTCTTTATCCGACGTAAGATTGATGAGATTACAAAGGAAATAAAGCAATTGGAGAATAATATCAGCTTTATCTCCAACGCCAGTGCGGATAATCCTTTGGTAAAGAATGTGTATAAAAATATTGAAGAATACAAAAAGTCTTTACAGATTTGGAAGCGCAAGATCGATTACATGAAGAAAATGGAATATTAAAAAAAAAGACTCGCTTCAAAGCGGGTCTTTTTTTGGAAAAATAGTTATTGATTTGTAAAGTCTTTACTAAAAACGGTTTTTCGAAATTCTGCCGGTTGCTTCTCATTGAGCAGGCTCAATTCTCCTCTTTGTTTGATTAATTCCTGAAAGTGTTCTTCTCTCTTTTGAAATTGCAGGGAGTCTTTATAACTGGTCATAAGAAC
Source organism: Lutimonas sp. (assembly GCF_051011215.1). Taxonomy (NCBI): domain Bacteria; kingdom Pseudomonadati; phylum Bacteroidota; class Flavobacteriia; order Flavobacteriales; family Flavobacteriaceae; genus Lutimonas; species Lutimonas sp. The sequence goes on along the minus strand of NZ_JBPCUJ010000141.1, from coordinate 29,673 downwards.
AATGCTGAAGTTGTTTTTATCCTTACTCATATCTTTTAAGAGCTTAAAAGATTGAATATATCCTTTTTTTAGCGCCATTTGTCTCAGCACCTTCCAGTTGTTTTCGTAATAGAACCAGGCCTCTTCCTCATTAGAATCAACCACTTCGACAAAATCCATACTCGTTATGGAGTAATCTTTTTGTCCATAACAAAGACTTGCTGTAAAGATAAAAATAAGAAGCAGTTGTTTATAAAACATATGATTTGAGTTTATGGAGTGAGACTTTCAAGGCGTTCCTGCATTTTTAACAAGATCACCTTATGAGAAAATTGAGAGCAATGACCTTCCATTGGAGTGAATTCAATAATGGCATCTGATGTTGGATTTTGAGTAGATTTCAGGAATTTATCAAAACCTCTTGTACCGGTATTCAAATAGAAATGATCCATGTCACCCATCCATATATAAATTTTACCCTGCAGTTTAGGACCTAATTCTGGCCAGTTGGCTTCAGCATATTTTTTAAAATCGTATTTCTCCCATGATTTTGCTACCTCTAGGTCAATAACTCCTGTATAAGGGTCGAACATTGGTTTAGGTAAACCATTCTCACCTTTAGGGCTATAAAGTGCTGTATGTGCACTAAACTGGCCTCCAGAGTTTAAATATGAATCAGAACTTCCGAATACATTCTCGTAAGCTATAAATTCTTTCATGGAAAGCAAGGGCTCTCCATTGGTGTCCCTCATTATAGGTCTTAGGTATCCGGCCTCATTGATAAAGGCCTGGCTTTCTTCATAGATATTGATCAGTTGATAATTCTCAAAATCGATGGCATCTGGGCTATAAGAGTAAACGCCATTGAATACATCCGGATAGTATAATTGCAATCCTAAAGAGACCCAGCCTCCGGTAGAGCACCCATCTACAAAACGGGTAGTTGCCGAATCTGTACCACGGTATTTGTTTTCAATGGCCGGGATCAATTCATGGATTAAAGAGTAGCCGTATGGGCCACTGTTATCAGAATCCATTTGATAGGAATCCCCAAACGGGCCTTCTCAGTCAAGAAAGACAGTAATTATTTGAGGAGCCTCCTCAGAGTCCCACCATTTCATAAAGGAATCATTTGAAATCAGGCGATTGATGCGTGTATAGCGACCTCCGTAGCCTGCCACATTATAACGTATAGGGTAGTCTTTGTTTTTATCGTAGTTGTGGGGCAGCAAAACACTGGCTTTTAGGTGTATGTCTTTTTTCCACCAGCTTGATAAGGTGTCACTTTTAATGTCTATTTGTTTGGAGAGTGCATGCTCTTTTAAGGACCTGGGCTGGTTTACCTGATTTAGATTGAAAGAGATATTTTTATCAGCATCCAGCAGAACTTCTTTTTTTAATGCATACAGGTTGCCGGGCGCATCCACCCTTGATTCATGCGTGTCTTGGTCCCATAGCACCTGTATGTAATAAGTTCCTTCTGGAACCGAGTTGAGCTCCCATGCCGGGGTTTTGGTCCAGCTGTCAAGATGGTTTAAAGAAATAACACCTGTTTTTGTAGCGTTTTCAATATTTCTGGCAAATATATGTGTCTTACGATAAGGGTTCGGCCATTGTTGCTGTCTTGGCTCAATGATTGAATCCTGAGTTAAAAAAATAAATATGCGTCCCTTGTTTTGGAAGGAATCCTGTACATTCTCATCAATAGAGATGTTGACTGTCAGACTGTGATTTTTTTCTTGTGCAGCACTTTGCATTCCAATGCAGAGGAGCAATGCAAAGATACATTTGATTGTTTTGTTCATTTGGATAGGCTTAAGTTAAGGGAGTCGATACTAGGTAACTCATGTTATTTTAAAGATACCACAATATTATTGACTTTAAAATCTGGTCATATGGTATGGCTTGTGCCTTTAATTATTTATCTGTCATTGACCCTGGAATGTCTTGATTTTTGATTCATGTAGTATGGGACGTTGAACGTATTGTTAAGCTGCTTTACAGATATCAGTAGTTAAAATTCAGAAACAAAAATACCAATTATTTTAAAGCTCCAATTGGTTGTGAAACAATAATTTATAATTATTTATTTAAATTGTTTAATTACATTTTTTCACCTGGCGTAAGAAACAAAGAAACAGGGTCATGGAAACGACTATCTTTCAATTTTACTGGAGAAATTACCATGTCTTTCTATTTTGATAACCCTTCCATCTTCGTTCCTGATAAAGGTCAAGGTTTCACCTAAATTTTTATCGTCACGAATGCGTCTAAACACATCTCCTTCCACATGTTTGTAAAAACTCATACTCTCTGCAGGCTCTTTTGAAGGCAGTCCTAAGCTGACTAACTTCCCATTATGTGTTGAAATATAGGTCTCTCCCCACCAGGGTGAGCTGTCGTAGTAGCCCACGTATTCTTTAAGTTTTGCAGTGGCTTCGGGATCCACATCTTTTTTATTGATCACCATTTTTTTCATGATGGCATGGATTCCTTTGCCATATTGGTTCGGATTAGTACCACTGGCATTGATCATCACTGAAAATGCCATTTTTGTTTTTAGATTTATTTGTAGTGTAGATCTGAATCCGGGGCATGAACCTCCATGGCCTACCCAGGTAGATCCGTCACTTCCTTTATACACTGAAAAACCAAGACCCCAGGTGGTGGTCCAGTCTGGGTTTGTCCAATGAACACGTTGCATATTTTTAAGTGTAGATGATTTTAGGATTTCTACCTGGCTGCTGTCTCTCAGCCTTAATTGCCATGATGCAAATTTTCCTAAGTCCCCAACGGTTGAAGAAAACCCGGCTGCCGGGCCAATTCCATTGGCCTGGAATAGCTTGACCTTATCCCTTTTTCCTGCTCTGTTCAATGCTGCGTACCCAATAGCAAGGTCAGTGCCATATAATTCTTCAGGCATCTTGGTTCTGGTATTAGAGAGGCCCAAGGGTATGAGTATATTTTCTTCAACGTAGGTGTCATAAGGCATTCCTGATATTTCCGCCACGATCTCTCCCAATAGCGTTAAACCTAAATTGCTGTATTGAAAATAGGTCGAAGCGGGATACAGCGTTTCCTGATCTTTTAGTTTCGCATCAATCTCTTTTTGTGTAGGAAATGGAAAATCCGGTCCTGTCCAATAAGGATATCCCGCTTCTCTGGGCAAACCTGAAGAGTGTGTCAATAGTGATCTGATGGTGATAGGGCCACTTTCAGGATACTTTTGTTGTAAGGTATACGCAGGCAGGTGATCACTCACTTTATCATCGAGTCTAATTTTACCTTCATCATACAATTTCATAATGGCAACAGACGTGAATAATTTTGATATAGAACAAATGCTACAAATGGTATTGGTGCTGGTCTTTAATTGAGTTTCTTTATTGGCCATTCCAAAGGCCCCGGTCCATAATACCTCCTGATCTTTAACCACAACAGCAGTAAGGCCCGGTAGCTGATCAAAATCCTTTTGAGCCTCTAACCAAACATCTACTAATTGAAAAGCTTCGGTATAGTCTTTTTCTGATTCCTGTGACTGAATGCTTTGCATGAGAAAAACGCAGGAAATAAATAAAAAAATATTTTTCATAATTAGGGTTTGATGTTGGTTGATAGTTCCTCTAAAAATAAGAAATATAATTAAGAGTATTTAAAAACTTCATTTGAGTTGATGGCTATAGATCCATTTTATTTTTTATGATTTGCATCACATGTGTAAAAAGAGTCGGGCGATTGCTATATTTGTAATCCAAAAATTAGTCATAAGAATTTCATTCAAAGAATAACAATAAAAAATATTAAGTATGTCAGATGATAAAAAGGTCATTTTTTCGATGTCCGGAGTTAGTAAGTCTTATCAGGGAAGCAATAAACAGGTTCTTAAAAATATATATTTAAGTTTCTTCTACGGAGCTAAAATTGGAATCTTGGGACTGAATGGTTCTGGTAAATCAACGTTGCTAAAGATTATTGCCGGTTTAGAGAAGAACTACCAGGGAGACGTTGTTTTTGCACCGAATTACTCGGTGGGTTATTTGGCCCAGGAGCCCGAACTGGACGACAATAAAACAGTGATGGATGTAGTGCGTGAAGGCGTTGCAGAAACCGTGGCAATCCTTGATGAATACAACAAAATCAATGATATGTTTGGTTTAGAGGAAGTCTATTCCGATGCAGATAAAATGGAAAAGTTGATGGCGCAGCAGGCGGAGCTCCAAGATAAAATTGATGCCCAAAACGCCTGGGAACTAGACACAAAATTGGAAATCGCCATGGATGCTTTAAGGACGCCAGAAGGGGATGTGCCAATAAAAAATCTTTCTGGGGGTGAGCGCCGTCGAGTGGCACTCTGCAGATTATTATTGCAGCAACCGGATGTGCTCTTACTTGATGAACCTACCAACCATTTAGATGCTGAATCAGTTCATTGGCTAGAGCATCATTTGGCACAATACAAAGGAACAGTAATCGCGGTAACGCATGACAGGTATTTTCTGGACAATGTCGCCGGATGGATTTTAGAACTGGATAGAGGGGAAGGGATTCCTTGGAAAGGAAATTACTCCTCTTGGTTGGAGCAAAAATCTGATCGTATGGCCAAAGAAGAAAAAACGGCTTCAAAACGTCAAAAGACCTTGCAGCGAGAGCTGGAATGGGTTAGAATGGCACCCAAGGGACGCCATGCCAAATCCAAAGCCAGGCTGTCGAGTTATGATAAGTTAATGAGTCAGGATCAAAAGCAGCAAGAGGAAAAGCTTGAAATTTATATACCTAACGGTCCGCGATTGGGAAATAATGTAATTGATGCGGTGGGTGTTTCAAAGGCTTTTGGAGATAAATTGTTGTATGATGATTTGAATTTTAAATTACCACCAAACGGTATTGTTGGTATCATTGGACCAAACGGTGCGGGTAAAACAACTATTTTTAGAATGATCATGGGAGAGGAAACACCTGATAAGGGTGAATTCAAAGTTGGTGAAACGACCAAGGTGTCGTATGTCGACCAGAGTCATTCCAATATAGATCCTGAAAAATCTATTTGGCAAAATTTTTCTGATGAACAGGAGATGATTATGATGGGTGGAAAAATGGTAAACTCCAGGGCTTATTTAGGTCGTTTTAATTACAGTGGATCTGAACAGAATAAAAAGGTTTCGGCCCTGTCAGGAGGGGAAAGAAACAGGCTTCACCTTGCCATGACATTAAAAGAAGAGGGTAATGTTTTACTTTTAGATGAGCCAACTAACGATCTTGATGTCAACACATTAAGAGCTCTGGAAGAAGGTTTGGAAAACTTCGCAGGCTGTGCTGTGATCATCTCGCACGATCGATGGTTTTTGGATCGTGTTTGTACGCATATTTTGGCTTTTGAAGGCGATTCTCAAGTTTATTTTTTCGAAGGAAGTTTCTCAGATTATGAAGAAAACAAGAAGAAAAGACTGGGAGGTGATATGATACCCAAAAGGATCAAATACAAAAAACTGATGCGTTAAGCTGAGATGAATTCAAATGTAAAAAATGTAAAGAAGGTGTTGCTGTCAGACAATTGGTACACCTTGAATAAAGTGGTGTTTGACTATAAAATGTCGAATGGAGACTGGGTTGAACAAGAACGAGAAGCATATGATCGCGGGAATGGTGCCACCGTCCTGCTGTACAACAAGATGAAGCAAACTGTGGTCCTGATCTCGCAGTTTAGAATGCCTACCTATCTTAACGGGAATGAATCGGGAATGTTGATAGAAGCCTGTGCAGGACTCTTGGATGGTGATGATCCCGAAACATGTGTTTTAAAAGAGGCTGAAGAAGAATCAGGTTTTAGAGTTTCAAGAGTTAAAAAAGTGTTTGAAGCGTACATGTCTCCCGGAGCCGTTACAGAGGTGATACATTTTTATATCGCTGAATACCATGAAAAGGATAAGGTGGGATCAGGAGGTGGTTTGGCCGAAGAACAGGAGGATATTACTGTTTTAGAAGTGAAATTTGACAAGGCCATGTCCATGATCAGCAAGGGAGAGATCAAAGATGCCAAAACCATAATGTTATTACAGCATTTAAAACTACATGGTATCATGAATTCTTAAATGCTGTAAGTAATGTCTTCAATAATACTTAGGCTTTTTGAACCTTATTGACCATTTTGATAATGCTTTCCTGCATTTCGTTGATACTGGTTTTGTATTGTTTAAGTTCAGCCATGATCTGGATTTTGGAATTCTCAAACTTGTCGCTGCTGTTGTTGAAAAGATTCTTGTAATAAGCAACACCTTCATTTAAGTTCTCACTAAAAGATAGAAGGTATTTTTCCTGTCTTTTTGTAAGAGCTCCCTGTACCTCATCAATTTTACCCTTTAAATGATCTGAATAAAGTTTTAATTCTTTGATAAACATGTTAGGCCTTCCCTGATTTGAGATCACATTGCTTCGCCCGTAAATATGGTCGGTAATTTCTTTTAGACTCATCAGCTTGGAAAAGTAGGCCATGTTCGGTCCAGGACATACAGAGACGCCCTTAGATGACTTTTTGACATCCATATCATGGATTTGCTCAGTGGCAGCGCCAAGTCCCATACAAAGACATGATTTTTCAACAATTTTTTGAAAACGATTTTTGTAAACCTTGGCGGATACCTCTTCGGTATCCAGTTCTTTGATTTTTGAACGTTGATATTGTCTCGACGCCGTACATATTGACTTCTCGGAAAACTCACTGTTCAAAGCCAAAAATTCTTTAGGGCAAGGGCTCCCTGGTCTTCCGGCGTCTATTTTGTTACCTTTTTCCAGATCTTTAGAGTTTCCTTTCAAATTATTAAAAGGTACTCCTAAAGGTGAAATATTACTGAGGTATAAGTCTTTCTCGGTAGCTAAAGCTAATTTTTCCAGGGTTTTATCATCTACGGTGGTCGCTTCCGGGACCAGCAAAAACGGGCTTCCCCATCCTATGGAATCGAGCTCGTAATGGTCCATTAAAAAACGGTGTTCTTCTTCCGTACCCACACCGCCCTGTGCCGTGATCTTTAAGGGCAATGAATGAGACGGAATATGTTTATTTCTGTCCTGCAGTGCCGGTACTAAAATATCATGTACCGTTTGAATAAGTGCTTTTTTATTGGATTTAAATTCTTCCAGAATCGGTCCCATCAAATATCCTTCAGTGGCAAAGGCATGCCCACCACAGTTAAGTCCGGATTCAATTCTGTATTCCGAAACCCACAGTCCTTTTTTTGCAAGAAATTTTCCTTGTATCAGGGCAGATCGATAGTCACTAACCTTGATCACAATCTTTTTTTTCACATGATTGTTTTTATCCGGATAGAAATCATCGAACTGTTCCATATAACTATAGAGTCGAGGATTCATACCTGCTGATAATACGATGGAAGATTCTAATTTACTTAATGCAAAGCCTCTAAGAGCTGCATGAGCATCATTATATTCGGTAGGCAGCTTTTCACCTTTTACATAATTGACCTTATCAAGTTTGGTCATTATATTTACGTCAATGCTACCCATTTTTAAGTGCTGACCAGCCCAGTTTCTAAGTTCTTTTAAAGAGCTATTATTTGATACCAATGCTTCAAATTGACTTTTCAACTTGGATTGCTCCGGCAGCATATTTAAATAAGATCTCAGCTCATGACTTGTTTCCAGCGTGGCATTTTTTATTTCATTGAACTTTGCTTCGGCCAGTTCCTGCAGCAGGTTAAGATAAGATGTGATCCTTTTTGCTCTGAAGTCTTCAATTTTATCTGTAATGGCCTGGTAAGGCATTTCGAATTTTTCGCAATATGTTTTTCGTAGGTTTTCTATCAGGACGTCATCGACGATAGAAACTACTGAGTCCATTCCAAATGGTGACACCTTTAAAGGTGTGTCAAGTGTGAATCCGGTTCCCATAACAGGAATGTGGAAAGTGTGTTTTGTAGACATGTTGATTTTTTTAGATGCTAATTGAACAAACTGTTAATCCTTGCTTACATAAAAAGCAACAGGTTAGCAGTAATCTACAAAAGTAAAAATCGAATTCTCTAATTTGTTGACATTTGTCATGTTTGGGGATTTACTTGTCAACTTTGTTGTCAGGCATAAAAAAAACCTGTCATATGACAGGTTTTGATACATTAAAAAAATTAAAGCCTTATATTAAATGGTCTTCACATTTACTGCGTTTAATCCTTTTTTACCTTCCTTTAAGTCGAATTCAACTGCATCTCCTTCTTTAACTTTGTCAATTAAACCAGAAATGTGAACAAAATGCTCGCTGTTTGAACCCTCTTCTGTAATGAATCCATAACCTTTAGATTCGTTGAAGAATTTTACTGTTCCTTGTAACATTGTAATAAATTATAATTAAAATACAAAGATACTACTATTTTAGAAATTTTGTTTAAATGTTCATAATTAATTGATTCATACGGTCATTAAGAACCATGCACTGAATATGAGCAGAAATATAATGCCGAGGTAACTCAAAAAGCTGAGCAAAGCTGAAGGTCGATATTTCTCCGGCATGTGCTTTCCCTTTACCAACATAAAATTGGCAATCGCGTAAAAAGGAGCGGTTAAAAAAGATAAGACCGTGGCCACTTTTACAAAGGTGATCATACTGGTTTCAAAATACGTTAAGATGATCAAGGTTCCTAAGGACAGCAGGGATATCCAGATCAGATAAAATCTTTTATTACTGGAGCCAGTCAATAGTTCTGTGCTTTTGGCCATGGCCCTCGGAGAGGCATCCAAGGTGGTAAGTGTAGTGCTGAACATTGTTGTAAAGGCTGCTATGCCAATAAAAACAGCAGCTCCTTTGCCCAGGTTCTGGGTGTATAAACCGATCAATTGTTTGGCAAAAACACCGGCCCTGGCACTGATTTCTTCTTCAGAGTAAAACATGACCAATGCGCCGAGACTCATAAAGCAAATCCCTAGAAAAACCGTTGTTACATATCCGGTATTAAAATCAAACAACGATTTTTTTAGTGCAAGTGGGGTTTTGGATTCTTTATTTTTTTCAAGCGTCCATAGAGAATGCCAGGTAGAAACGTCCAAAGGTGCTGGCATCCAGCCAAGAAAGGCAATAAGGAAGGTGATCTGAGCAATGCCTTCAGGAATCACCGGACTAAAAGAATACGACTGATCAGTTTTAATTAAGGCTACTGACACAGCGATCACAGAGCTAATCGCTAATATGGTAATGATCAATTTCATAAACGTATCGAGAATCTTATATTTTCCGATCAACAATATTCCCAGGCATACAATCGTGATCATCAAGCTCCAGATACTCAGATTGGAGCTCAGCCCGAACAAGTTTTGTGCGAGTCCGGCCGTAACAATTGTAACGGCAGCCTGAATCGTAAACATGGTGAGAAAGGTCAGGATAAAATAGATGATCAGCACCCATTTCCCTAATTTTTTATAGCCATCAATCAGGCTTTCTCCGGTTGCTGAGGCATATCTAGGACCGTATTGAAAGAAAGGGTATTTAAATAGATTGACAAGCAGTAAGGCCCAGAGCAAACCGAAACCGAAATCAGCCCCTGCACGCGTGGATTGTACCAGATGTGAAACACCGATGGCCGCCCCCGCAAATAACAAGCCCGGACCAAGGTTTTTAATCGACTTAACCACCCGCTGCTTCATACATATAACTTATTTACTGCTAATGATTTCTGCTAGTAATTTTTTAGCTCTCAGTAGTTTAACTTTGATATTGTTCATGGGTTCGCCCAATTTCTCAGCCATTTCCTTATAAGTCAATTCTTGAAAATACCTGAGATTAATGACCTCTTGATAATGAGGTTTAAGCTGCAGAATATAGGCCTTCAGCTGAGCGAGATTCTGTTCTTGAATAAGTTTGTCTGAAGGGCTGGGATCTTCATCTACGATTCGATGAATCTCCTTGTGATTTTTATTGATAGAAATCGTTTCGGTCTTTTTCTTTCTAAGATGATCTATATACAGATTGCTGGAAATGGTGAAAAGCCAGGTGTTGAACTGAAAGTTATCATCAAAGCTGTCAATCTTATCAAAGGCTTTGGCAAAAGCTTTGATGGTAATATCTTCGGCCTCATCTTCATTTTGACATTTGTTGAGTTGGAAACGATATACATCCTTCCAATATAAATTTAAAAGATCATTGAAAGCCTTTTGATCCCCTTTTTTCGCCTGAAGTATTAATAGACTAATGTCTTTTTTGTCGCTCATGTAGCAAAGCAATTACCAATATTTCGGGGGTGAAATAATATTCTTGAAAAAAATATACAATTGTATAAATATAATTGAAATTTCATACAATGGACCAAATGCCCATAAATCTTTTTCCTCGAGTTTATCGGCTGCCTTGTATAGGGTTGAATACCAGATGAGAAACCTTAAAAGGATCAGGGGAATAATAATTCCCAGAGATGTTTTAGTGATCATGGCGACAACTGCCAGTATGTAAAATAAAAACTGAGATAGGTAAAACAGTCCAAGACTTCGCTTCACCTGTTTTGCATAATGTTCTGCAGTTGTTATATGCCTTCTTTTTTGTCGCAGCCATTCGGAGAATTTTAGATGTGGCTTTGAAAGTGTAAAGGATTTCGGGTCGTCACAAATGGCAACGTTCTCCGCTGTAGCGACCTGAGAAACAAATAGATCATCATCTCCCGATTTGATATGGGTATGTTTATTGAACCCATCTGCCTTCTTGAATATCGTTTTTCTATATGCCAGGTTCCTTCCTACGCCCATATATGCCTTCCCATTCAAAGCATATGAAAAATATTGAATTGCTGTGAGTAACGTTTCAAAGCGTATTAGCTTATTGACCCAGGAGCCTTCAATTTTTTCGTAGGCTCCGTAGCCCAAAACAATTTCATGTTTCTCACTGAAGGAATAAAACATTTTGCGGATCCAGTCAGTGCTCAACGGTTTGCAATCTGCATCCGTCAACAAAAGATGCTCAAAACGGGCTGCTTTAATGCCCTGGGTCAAGGCATGTTTTTTACCTGCAGATTGTTCAGGGTCCAGCGAGAGTATTGTAATTTCAAACCTGTCTTCCTTGTGAAGTTCTTTAAAAGAATTCATTTGGGAATAGGTGTCATCACTGGAGGCATCATTCACCAAAATAATTTCAAAGACTGGGAAGTTCTGATTTGCCAAAGCAGGCAGTAAATGGGGTAAGTTTATAGCCTCATTTTTTGCAGCCACAATGATGCTCACTCCCTTTTCAGAAAGCGCATTAATCGTTGTTTTATAAGAAGTGTATTTCCGGAACAGAAATAAATAAAAGTATAATTGAATGATAATTACGACACAAAAAGCGCTCAGTAACATCATTGGACCTTAAGAGATGCTTTTTGCTGCTAGGTCGGCCTCTTTATTATCAAGATTCGTTTTACAACTTCCTTCATTTCCACATCCACAAACGATGCCTTCGGCCTTCATACGAACATTACTTCCGGCACAGGTCCCATCAAATTCTCCATCTTTTTTTGCCCATATTTTAATGGCTATTCCTGCAAAACCAATACCTAGTAAAACAATACTTAAAATCAGTAATTTCATAATGAATCAATTATGCTGCAAAATTAATCATTTATTACAGGAAAGAAAAACAAATCATCAATTTTGTCACCTGCTTGAAAGGGCCATACCTATAACTTAGAAAGGCGTTCCAGATAAAGGTCTGTGTCTTGCTTAAACTCATCTGACGTAAACGAGGCATCCGATTTGCACTTACTTTTTAATAATTTGACATCGTGAATCCATTGGTTGCCATCAAAATAAGACAAGCCTTTGAAATCCCTTACTTTATAGAGGGATTTTTCTCCATAGCAGGTGCCGAGATATACATGTTCCATTCCTTGTTCATGCGCCCATTTTATCACACTGAACATCATCCATTTTCCCAGGGAGTACTCCTGCTGGTCAAGATTAAAAAAGGCAAACCAATAATGCAGGCAGCCTTGTTCAATAATGCTTATAACATATCCAACGGTCTTATTTTCCAGCTCAAACTGAAAAACATGACTGATACTTTCGGCATGCAAAATATAATTTAAACGTTCCGAGCTGATTGGTTCGCTAAACCTTTGTTTTGCAAAATCAATGCAGTATTTTTTAAAATCAGCGTCATCAACATTGAACTGATTTATGGGAATGACTTTAAAAGAAGGGGAGAGCGGTTCAATTTTTCGGGAGACTCTTCTGTTCTCTGAAGATTCCTTAAAATCCTTGAGGTTGACTCGTAAGCTCCTGGCTAAATAATAGGTTTCCTGCTTAAGGTCTATATCGTTGGAATAAGGTAGGAAGCCTTTGGCATATATCTCAGGAAGCTCTTTTTGATGCTCTTTGATACAATAGGAAGCATAGTTAAAAGTGTAGGTCTTATAATCGACAAAACTTTCTGATCTAAATAATATCATAGGTTGCTTATGTAAATAAAAATACCCATCAAAAAATGGATTTTTGATGGGTAAAAGTAACAATTTTTATCTATGATTCCTTGACTAATTCACTTTGTACATTTGATGGCACCGGTTCAAACGAGGCAAAATCAGTGCTAAATGTAGCCCGTCCCTGGGTTTGAGATCTAAGGCTTGTGGAATACTTGTACATTTCAGCTTCAGGAACTTTGGCTTTAATGATCTGATGCTTGCCGTCACTGTCCATTCCCATGATAATAGAACGTCTGGATTGCAGATCTGTCATTACATTTCCCATCAGTTCTTCCGGGACTCTCACCTCAAGGTCGAGAATTGGTTCCAGTAATTTAGGTTTGGCATCTAAAAAGGCTGCTTTGAACGCATGTGCTCCGGCAATCTTAAATGAAATATCATTGGAGTCAACCGAGTGCATTTTTCCATCATAGACCATTACCCGAATATCTCTGGCATAAGAGCCGGTAAGCGGACCTTCTTCCATTACTTCCAGGATACCTTTCATAACAGCAGGCAGGTATCTGGTGTCAATGACACCTCCGGTAATGCAATTGTAAAAAATAAGTTTTCCACCCCATTTTAAGTCAATTTCTTCCTTACCTCTTATGTTAAAGCCTTCTGGTTCATGAATTCCTTCATGCCAGGGTTCTATTTTTAAGTGAACCTCCCCAAACTGACCGGCTCCACCGGATTGTTTTTTGTGCTTATAGCTTTGTGTAGCTGCTCTTTGGATGGTTTCCCGATAAGCCACTTTTGGTTGATAGAACAGGGCCTTAATCCCATACAGATTTTGAAGTGTCCAGTCAATCGTAGCCAAATGTAATTCTCCTTGACAAGATAAGATCTGTTGTTTTAATTCATTGCTGAATTTAATGGTAACCGTTGGGTCCTGAGAATGAATTTTTTTAAGCACTTCATTCAGTTTTTCTTCATCTTTTTTATTCTCAGCCTCTACCGCTTTTCTAATCCGTGGTTGAGGGAATATAATGGGTTTGATCGTAATTTCTTCATTGCTCGCTCTCAGGGTATCATTGGTCTCGGTATTTTTTAATTTGAGCGTCGCACCAATATCTCCCGCGGTTAATTTTTCAACAGAATGTCTCTTTTTACCATCCATGATATACAATTGATTCAAACTTTCAATTTCATCATTTCTTGAATTCTTCAAACGATCATTTTGTTTTACTTCACCTGATTTAACTTTAAAAAATGTGATCTGACCTAAGTTGGGTTCATGAAAGGTTTTAAAGATAAATAACGATGTTGGCTCATCGGACTTGCAGTGAATTTCATTGCCCTCCAGGCTTTGCTCTGGTTTCAAATCAGCTGCAGCAGGTGCTACATTGTCAATGAATCCCATCAATCGACCCGTTCCCATGTCATTAAGAGCAGATACGCAGAATACCGGGAATAATTCATGATGCAACATCCCTTTTTGAATACCCTTCCTCATTTCATCTTCGTTCAGAGTTCCTTTGTCAAAATATAACTCCATTAATTCTTCGTCATTTTCTGCTGCTTTTTCTACCAGTTCATTGTGCAGAAAATCAGCCATTTCTTTTTCATCTTCAGGAATTTCAAGTTTTTCCGGCTTTCCACCTTCAGGTCCAAATTTATAGACCTTCATTTTTAGTACATCAACGATACATTGAGATCCATCTATTACAATGGGATATTGAATTTTTACCGCATTGTTTCCTACCAGATCTACAATACTTTGATAGCTATTATCAAAATTTGCCTGTGGATGATCTATTTGATTAATTACAAATAGGGTAGGTCTGCTGAATCTATTAATGTATTGCCAGATAATTTCGGTTCCGACTTCAACACCATGCTGTGCATTGATCACTGTTACCAAAGAATCAGCAACTCTCATGGTAGAGGCAATTTCTCCAATGAAATCGTCAAGACCCGGAGTGTCAATAATGTTGATTTTATAATTTCGCCATTCTGTATGCAGCGGAGTTGCAAATACGGAAGTTTCTCTTTCCTGTTCTATTTCATGATAATCAGCTACGGTGTTTTTGTCTTCCACAGTACCTCTCCGATTAATCATTCCGGCCTCAAATAGCATGGTTTCGGCAAGTGTGGTCTTGCCGCTGTTATGGGCTCCAACAAATGCAACATTTTTGATGTGTTTTTCGTCATATATTTTCATGGGAATACGCTTTAAAGGTTCTCTTGTATAAAGTTAAGAAAATATATGACAAGTATTTTATGACATATGTTAGGTCTTATTTGAAAAATTTTACTTCAAATATACGTCCAACTAAAACCATTGATAATCAGGAAGAATGCTTTGAGAATTTTTTAAATAATATTGACTTCCATGTCAAGGTCGATCTCAAATTGCCTTGAAACTTCTGTTTGAATGTTTTTGGCAAGGTCTAAAATATCAGCCCCCTTCGCCCTGTTGTAATTCACCAGAACCAGGGCCTGTTTTTTATGTACTCCGGCATCGCCGAACCGCTTGCCTTTGAAACCGCATTTTTCAACCAGCCACCCGGCAGGAACTTTTATGGCATCTTCAGTTACCGTGTAATATGGAACTTCGGGATGCGCTGCCTTGATTTTAGAAAAGTGCGTGGCAGAGATCACAGGGTTTTTAAAAAAACTACCGCTG
This sequence comes from Lutimonas sp., assembly GCF_051011215.1. Taxonomy (NCBI): domain Bacteria; kingdom Pseudomonadati; phylum Bacteroidota; class Flavobacteriia; order Flavobacteriales; family Flavobacteriaceae; genus Lutimonas; species Lutimonas sp. The sequence goes on along the minus strand of NZ_JBPCUJ010000141.1, from coordinate 14,640 downwards.
TTTCCGATTTCCTTTGGGTCGGGTAGTTTTGATTTGCGAATGGCGATCACTGCCTTTGAAATGTCTTGAATGCTCGGGGATAGCACCCCGTCGGATGCCAATTGATCTTTAATGGCCCCATAATCTGCCTTTATTTGATGCGAAGAGGTGCTCAGTTTAAATGTGACATTTAAAATGATATACTTTCCTTTTAAATCATTTTTAAAAACGGATTCTCTATAACCGAAGGCACATTCCTTTGCCGTGAATTGTTTGATGCGTCCTGTGCTAATTTCCAAGGCTTCCAGATTTTCAAAGCAATCTTTAATTTCAACGCCATAGGCACCGATATTCTGCATTGGAGAGGTACCTACGTTTCCTGGGATGAGAGACAGATTTTCAAGACCTCCAAAATCATGAGACAAACACCAGCAGACAAATTCGTGCCAGTTTTCTCCGGCCTGGGCTTTGACAAGCACATGAGAATCGTTTCTTTCAATGATATCGATTCCTTTAATGTTGAGAAAGACGACCGGTTTTTCAATGTTTTTGGTCAATAAAATATTACTTCCGCCACTGAGAATAAAAACATCCTTTTGAGCCTCAATGATCGTTGAAAGCTCGCTCACAGAATTGACTTCAGCGAATTTTTCGGCCAAGGCATCAATGCCAAAAGTATTCAGGGCCCGGAGAGATACGTTTTTTTGAAACATTAATTCGGATATTGCTCTAATGCAAGTTTAAGTAATTCAACCGAACGAATCAAACTTTCCTGTTTCAGAACATAGGCTATTCTAATCTGATTTTTTCCAGAACCCGGCGTAGAATAGAACCCACTTGCAGGTGCCACCATTACCGTCTCGTTTTGATCACTGAATTTTTCCAGCATCCATTGGGCAAATCTATCCGCATCTTTAACCGGTAACTCAGCAATACAATAGAAAGCTCCTTTAGGTTTTGATACCTTTAGACCTTCTATCTTACTTAATTCGTTGATTAAAAGCATTCTTCTTGCATCATATTCTTCAATGACTTTACTGAAATATTCGGGAGGTGTTTCCAAAGCTGCTTCACTGGCCAACAAGGCGTACGTTGGGCTGCTCAGTCTGGCCTGGGCATATTTTAATACCGTTTGAATAAGTGACTGGTTTTTAGAAACGATACATCCTATTCTGGCACCACACATACTATATCTCTTGGATACAGAATCGATGATAATGGCATGTTGGTCCAATCCTGATAAGCTCATGATCGAATGATGCCTGATTCCTTCATAAACAAACTCTCTATAGACTTCGTCTGCCACTAAAAACAGATCGTGTTTAATGGCTAAATCTCTCAGTTTCTCGAGTTCTTCTTTTGAATACAAATATCCTGTGGGATTGCCCGGATTACAAATCAGGATAGCTCTTGTTTTATCTGTAATTAAATTTTCAAAATCTTCGATCGCAGGCAAGGCAAAATCATTCTCAATGGAAGAGACGATTGGTACTACTTTTACACCATTTGCAACAGAAAATCCATTGTAATTAGCATAAAAAGGTTCAGGAATTATAATTTCATCACCAAAATCTGTGATACTGCCTAAGGTGAAAAGCAAGGCTTCTGATCCCCCTGTAGTCACAACAATATCTTTTTCTGTAACGTCGATGTTGTTCTGTCTGTAATACGTGCTTAATTTTTTTCTATATGCTTCTGACCCTTCACTCCGAGCATAGGATAATACGCTGATATCGTTCTCTTTAACGGCTTTTAAGGCCGCCTCCGGAGTTTCAATATCGGGTTGCCCAATGTTCAAATGATAGACATTCACGCCTCTTTCTTTCGCATCCTCGGCGAAGGGAACTAGTTTTCGTATCGGTGACTCTGGCATTTGCTGCCCTTTGAGTGATATTTTTGGCATAATTAACGGGTCTTATATGGATGTGCAAAATTGCGAAATATTATTTACTTTTTCTTCATTAGAATGGCTTTTTTGAATGATTATTAGTATCTTTATAAGTATTAATATAAACTTAAATTACGCTATTATGTCAAGTGATTCTAAATTGTTGTTAGGGCTCATTTTAGGTGCAGCAACTGGTGCGGTGGCAGGTTTGCTTCTGGCTCCGGCTTCGGGGAAGGAAACTCGTGATAATTTATCTGAAAAAGCGGGTGAATTAAAGAGTGATCTAGATAAAAAGGTTACTGAATTGTCAAATAAATTGAAAGATTTAGACAGTGAATCATTAACCGATTTCAAAGAAAAGTTCAATGAGGTAAAAGCAACCGTCAAAGATAAATTTGATACGGTTTCTGCCAAAGTGAAAGATTTAGAGAAAGAACTTTCTGAAAAAATTGAATCGATTAGAAAAGAGGCAAAAGAGATGGAAGCCAATTCTAATTCAATATAACTTAAGGTTTATTTAGCTAATGATAGATTTGGTTAAGAAGTATGTTGAAAATAGAATTCAGCTTGTAAAGTTTAACTTTATTGGTGCTATTTCCAACGTAGCTGCAGGACTTGTGAGTTCCTTTTTGTTGTTAATAATGGGTGTTGCCATAATGCTCATGTTTAGTATTGCTCTTGCTTTTTGGCTGGCTACTTTCTTCGAAAGCGAAATTATTGGATTCGCTTTGGTAGGACTTATTTATTTGATTCTGTTGGTTGTATATGCATTGTTTGCAAAGGATGCCATTGAATTAAAAATTAAAGATAAGATTGTAGAGTCAGCTCTCAAGGATGACGATGATTTTAATGAATCCATAGACTATGAAGAGTAAAGCGGAACGTAAGATCACCTCATTCGAGGAATTAAATGCGGCCAAAATTGAATTGGCAAATACCATAAAAAATCAGGAAGAAGAAATTCTTAAGAATCCTTTATTTACGATACCATCAGCGCTGTTTCAAGGAGGCTCGCTGAAGGGGAATATTATGGATTCGATGGAGTCTATTTCATTAGATCATTATAAGAAAGCAGCGATGAATTTATTGAGTACAGCCTTGATGGCGAACCGTCGAACAAGAAAGTTTTTCATAGGTTTTATCATTGCAAAAGAAATGGTTCCTTTTATTCGTGACAAGGTGAATGAATATGTGAAAAAATAGCAATTCGACAGCTAATTTTGAAAAGCTAAACTTTTCTTAAAATTATTGCGGACTCTTATATTTATAGTACTTTCCATATGCTTTTCACATTTCAGCATGTTAAATAGAACTTTCCTTGTCATCCTTTTATTCTGTTCTTCATTTTATGTTGGAGCACAGGGAAGGTTTCGGATTGTAGACAATGGGAAGCAGAGTGTTACAACGAGTTTTTCATTGGTCAATAACATGGTTGTTTTATCAGCAGAACTGAACGGCCGAAAATTATCTTTTTTACTGGATACCGGGGTAAGAAAAACCATGTTGTTTAATATTAAAGTTGAGGACTCTCTTCAGCTAAGAAATGTGGCCAAATTACAACTTCGAGGACTAGGAGAAGGGGAATCGATCAATGCCTTAAAATCACGTGGTAATTATTTTAAACTAAAAGGAGTCGTAAATGCCGATCTGGCTTTGTTCGTTATCACCGATGATCTGTTTGACCTTTCGGCTAAGATGGGAATGGATATTCATGGGATCATTGGAGGTGATCTGTTTCGGGATTTCGTCATAAAGATTAATTACGGATCTCAAAAAATAACTTTTTATAACCCGGACACCTATGACCCTCCTTCGTGTAAAGGCTGCGAAACTTTCCCTTTGGATTTTTACAATAGCAAACCTTTTATGGAAGCAATCATTCAAAATCATTTAGGAAAGGAATTCCCGGTGAGATTGTTAATTGATTCAGGTGGAGGTGACTCCTTATGGTTATTTCCGCACTCCAATCCTGATATTATTGTAGGAGATAAGTACTTTGATGATTTTTTAGGAAAAGGGCTTAATGGTGATATAACAGGAAAAAGGAGTAAAATCAAAAGGATCAGAATAGGAAGTTTTGAATTTGATGATGCTACGGTTTCATATCCCGATTCTACTTCAATAGTTCGTGTTCATGCCAACAAGGATCGAAATGGAACCTTAGGTGCCGGCTTGTTGAAACGATTTGTCGTGACCTTGAATTATCCGAAAAGTCAAATAACGCTTAAAAAGAATCGCAGGTTTTATAAAGCACCTTTTTTATACAACAAAAGTGGCATTGAATTAATGTTTGGTGGGGAAATGCTGGTGAAAGAACACAGAAGTAAATTCAATGAGGCCAAGCAAGGTCAGTATACCACCATTACTGAGGTTTTTTATAGTTTTGGTTTAACCTATAAGCCAAGTTTTAAGATCTCATTGATTAGAAAAGGGTCTCCGGCTCATATAGCAGGATTGAGGCAAGGTGATATTGTATTGGAAATAAATGGGAAAGAAGCTTATAATTTAAAAATGGAAGAAATTGTATACCTTCTTTCTCAGAAGGATGATAAAAGGATCAAGATGCTGGTAGATCGAAATGGAGAACATCTTCGTTATGAGTTTTATTTGAAAAGTTTGCTATAAAAAAAAGCCCGTAAAGGGCTTTTTATTAGTTGGTTTCAGAAACAATACTTTTCTTTTTTTGCAGATCATCTGCCTGTTTTTCAAGTACCCTTCCTTTTATTTTTAAAACAACGGTTGGTTCATACGCATTCGAAGTAATTGTCACCGTCTTTGAAAAAGGCCCGATTCTATTCGTTGCATATTTTACTTTTATTTCACCTGTTTCACCTGGCATAATTGGTTCTTCAGGTTTTGTAGGTACCGTACAACCACAACTTCCTTTTACGTTTGAAATAATAAGCGGTGATTTACCTACATTCTTAAATTTGAAAACCCTGTTTCCGTCAGAATTTGCAGCTATTTCACCATAATCAATCACTTCGCTTTCAAATTCAAATACAGGTCCAGTATAGTCCTTTTTGATGTCTTGCTCTGTTTGTCCATTCATCGATAGAGAAAAGACTCCCACAAATAATAATACTAGTATTTTTTTCATGATAAATAATTTAAGCCAAAATTAATACTTTTTGGATAAATCTAACTTTTATTGACTGAATTTATTGCTTAAAATTGTAATTTTGCAGACGATTTGACAAAATTTTAACATATGAATATCCCTACTAAATACGATGCAGCCCAGGTTGAAGCAAAATGGTATCAATATTGGATGGACAATAACTATTTTAATTCAGAACCGGATGAGCGCGAGGCATATACGATCGTAATTCCTCCACCAAATGTAACTGGTGTGCTTCATATGGGGCATATGTTAAACAATACCATACAGGATGTACTGGTTCGTAGAAAAAGAATGCAGGGATTCAACGCTTGCTGGGTGCCGGGAACGGACCATGCTTCTATTGCAACAGAAGCTAAAGTTGTTGCCAAATTGAAAGAAGAAGGAATTGCTAAAGCTGATCTGTCTAGAGATGAGTTTATAGCCCATGCATGGGAGTGGACGCATAAGCATGGAGGTCTGATACTCGAGCAGTTAAAGAAGTTGGGCGCATCTTGTGATTGGAACAGAACTAAGTTTACAATGGACGATGATTTAAATCGTTCGGTAGTAAAAATCTTTAAAGATCTTCATTCAAAAGGTTTGATCTATAAGGGATACAGGATGGTGAACTGGGATCCGGAAGCTAAAACAACACTCAGTGATGAGGAGGTTATTTATGTAGAGAAACCCGGGAAATTGTATTATGTAAATTATGCGATCGAAGGAAGTGATGAGAAAATACAGATTGCCACCACCAGACCTGAAACTATTCTTGGAGATACAGCGATTTGTATTCATCCTGAAGATGATCGTTTTTCACATTTAAAAGGAAAAAAAGCAATTGTGCCCATTGCGGGAAGAGCTATTCCCATTATAGAAGATGACTATGTTGATGTTGAATTCGGAACAGGTAGTTTGAAAATTACGCCTGCGCACGATCCTAATGACAAAGTAATTGGAGAAAAACACCAACTAGAGGTAATTGATATTTTTAACGATGATGCAACTTTAAATGCCAACGGGTTGCATTATGAAGGAAAGGACAGGTTTGTTGTTAGAAAAGAGATTGTAAAAGAACTGGAGGCAAAGGGGTTTTTAGTAAAAACGGAAGATCACATGCATAAGGTAGGAACTTCTGAAAGGACCAAGGCAGTCATTGAGCCTAAAGTATCTGAGCAGTGGTTTTTAAAAATGGAGGAGTTGGTGAAGCCAGCTATTGAAGCCGTATTAAAAACAGAAGATGTCAAGCTGGTGCCGCATAAATTTGTGAACACCTACCGTCATTGGATGGAGAATATTCGTGATTGGAATATTTCCAGGCAATTGTATTGGGGTCATAGGATACCGGCTTATTATTATGGTTCGGGAACCAATGATTTTGTAGTTGCCGAAACTGAGCAGGAAGCGGTTGACTTAGCAAGAGAAAAAACGGGCAATGCCTCATTGAATTTTGCGGACCTGCAACAAGATAATGATACTTTAGATACCTGGTTTTCTTCATGGCTATGGCCTATCAGCGTGTTTGATGGCATCAACAATCCGGAAAATAAAGAGTTCAAGTATTATTATCCAACCAATGACTTGGTAACTGGGCCAGATATTTTATTCTTTTGGGTGGCCAGAATGATTATAGCGGGATATGAATTTGCCGATGAAAAACCTTTTAAGCATGTGTACCTCACAGGACTTGTTAGGGATAAACAAAGAAGAAAAATGTCGAAATCATTAGGAAACTCACCGGACCCGATCGGTTTGATGGAGACCTATGGTGCCGATGGAGTAAGGGCAGGGATTTTGATGAGTTCTGCAGCAGGTAACGATTTGCTATTTGATGAGAGTTTGATGTTGCAGGGAAGAAACTTTGCGAATAAAATATGGAATGGTTTTAGACTTGTAAAAGGATGGGAAGTTTCCGATACGATTGAACAACCTGCATCGGCAAAAACAGCCATTCGCTGGTATGAGGCAAAATTTCAGAAGACGCTGACTTTTATTGAAGATCAGTTTGAGCAGTATAGACTGTCAGATGCCTTAACGGCTATTTATAAACTTGTCTGGGATGATTTTTCGTCCTGGTATCTTGAATTGGTAAAGCCGGAATACGGGCAGCCAATTGATAGAAAAACACTGGAAGCAACGGTGGCCTTTTTTGAAGATAATGTTAAGATATTACATCCATTTATGCCTTTTATCACTGAAGAAATTTGGCAATATTTTTCGGAGAGAGAGGAGAACGAGGCATTAATTATTAGTGATTATCCGAAAGTGAAATCTGTAGACTTTACTATTTTGGAAGAAATTGAAATGACAAAAGAGGTTATTTCTGCTATCAGAAATCTGAGAAAGCAAAAGAATATTTCTTTCAAAGAATCACTGGAATTGTCTCTGATAAAAAAGGAGGCGATCAATGAGGAGTATTATGCCTTGATCAAAAAAATGTGTAATGTGTCACAAGTGAATGAAATAGCTTCTAAAATAGAAAAAGCACTGACCTTTCGAGTTGGATCAAATGAATATTTTATTCCATTTGCCGAGCAAATCGATGTAGCTGCTGAAACAGCGAAACTAGAGGAAGAACTGGCTTATCATAAGGGGTTTCTAGCATCCGTTCAAAAGAAGCTGAGTAACGAAAGATTTGTGAACAATGCGCCTGAGCAGGTGATTACGAATGAAAGAAAGAAAGAAGCGGATGCCTTGGCCAAGATTGCCATGGTAGAGCAAAGTTTAGCCTCTTTGTAGCTCCTCGTTTTTTATTTGGTTGTTTTTCCTTGTAAACTGTCGGTGAAGACCTGGTCAACAGGTTCCCAGAGTTCAATTTTATTTCCGTCTGGATCCATAATATGGACGAATTTGCCGTAGTCAAAAGATTGGATTTCGTCACAAATGGTCACTCCTTCTTTTTTTAGTTCCTGAACCAATGCCTCTAAATCAGCGACGCGATAATTAATCATAAACTCTTTCTTCGAAGGTTCAAAGTACTTGGTATCATCCTTAAAGGGACTCCATTGCAAATAGTTGATCTCTTCGGGATTATTGGCATTTCTAAATTCAAAAGGAGAGCCATAAGCATCTACGGTAAGCCCCAGATTTTTATGGTACCAATCCTTAATTTTTGCGGGATCAGATGTTTTAAAAAAAATGCCTCCTATGCCAGTAACCTTCTTCACTGATTATTTTTTAACCGTCAGGATTTTGGCCTCGATGCCAACTTCATCCCAGGTTTTACTTATACCGTCGGCACCAGTATGCAGTTCTAAACAAACTTCATGCAACGATCCCAAGGCTTCTTCTGCACCCCAGTTATTGAGGTCCATTTTACCATTGATGATGATGGTGTCTTTGCTCATTTCATAGGTGAAAGGAAGGTCTTTTGTTAATCCATTCATTGAAATAGCGACATTTCCATGACTTTCATCTTTGATGGAAAAGCTGCCTTTTAGACTCAGTGTGTTCTCCATTATGGCGAAAAAGAATTTCTTCAATTTCCCATCGCGAATACTGTCTTTAGAGTAAATACTAGACACGGGAATTTCAAATGTCAGGCCTTCGAGAGAAGAGGTTGCTGTAGCTGCAGGCTTTGATTCCGTAATATTAATTTCTTTAAAAGTACCTTTTACCGGAACTTTATCCGTTGTTTTATAGCCCGTCCACTGTACACTGGAATTAGCAGCATCAACCATATAGGTAATTTCTTCTTTCGCAGCTTCTTTTTGTTTTTCTGATTTCCCGCAGGCAATGATTGATATTGCAATGACAAGGAATAGTGAAAAGTGAATGATCTTTTTCATGATGATTGTTGTTAATGTTAGTAGCAGTTTATTATTTGATTTTTTCTCCGGTATATTTTTCGACCAGCGCAATGTATTGTTTCTTTGCTTCGTCCGGAGTAATATTGGCAATTTGAAAATAGGCGTTTAGCTTAAAAGCGTTTCTCACAATATTGTTTCCTGAAGGTCTTACAACCGCATTTTCGTTGGTAGCATGTTTGTAATAAGAATAAAACTGAAGCATAACATCCGCAGGAAGTTTTTCAGTCATGGCTGAAGCTATTTCAAATGCGTTGTTAAATCTTCGGTCCAGGTCCTTCATTATTTAGAAGCTATGATGGTTTCTCCACCTTTTGTTTTTTGATCAAGTGAGACATTGATTTTCATGTCCAAAGGTACAAAAATATCTATTCGAGAGCCAAATTTGATAAATCCACCATCTTCACCTTGAATCACTTGTTTATCTTTCTTGGCATAATTCACAATCCTTCGGGCAACCGCTCCAGCAATTTGTCTATAGAGAACTTCTCCCAGCGTATCATTGTGAATCACAATGGTGGTTCGTTCATTTTCTTCTGAAGATTTAGGATGCCAGGCAACTAAATATTTTCCAGGGTGGTATTTGCTATAGGTCACCTTTCCAGAAATTGGATATCTTGTTACATGCACATTAAGCGGTGACATAAAAATCGAAATTTGTCTTCTTTTTCCCTGAAAATATTCTTTTTCTTCTACTTCTTCAATGACTACAACTTTTCCGTCTGCCGGCGCGATTATCTGCTCATCGTTTAAAATAGTATTTCTTTTTGGGTCTCTAAAAAACTGAAGTACCAAAACGAAAACGAGCAATAACAAAATCATTAAAGATTTCTGCAACCAATAGATACTGATGAAATTGTCGATGATCAACATACCACTGACCGTAATTAAGGCCGTGATAAATATGATTTTAAATCCTTCTTTATGAAACATTAGGTTGTTAGGAATAAATAAATAAATACAAATGGTGTTGCAAAGATAATACTATCTAATCTATCTAAAAAGCCTCCGTGACCAGGCAGTAAATTACTGCTGTCCTTTACTTGAGCCTGTCTTTTGAACATCGATTCAATAAGATCTCCAAGTACACCAAAAATACTGACAATAATAGCAATGGTAAACCATTGTACAGGTTGTATGCTACTGCAGTATCTGGCTACGAAATATCCGGCGATAAATGTAAAAATGAAACCACCTAAGAAGCCTTCTATGGTTTTGTTCGGAGAAACTCTTTCAATGAGTTTATGTTTTCCAAAATTCTTTCCAATCAAAAAGGCAAAGACATCATTACTCCAAATCAATATGAAAATGCCTATGATAATAGAGGTGTCAAAAGTGCCCTCAAAATTTAGATATGGAATCTTGATCAACATTGAAAATGGAATGACAACATACATTAGGGTCAGAAAGTTTTTTCCCAAATATTGACGACCAATTTTTCTCGAGGAGACCAAAGCCAGAATAAAAGAAAAATAAATGGCTGAAAGAAAAATAGATAAGGTGATTTTTTTAGAAAGATCATCTTCAAATACAACCAGATTATTATTAGAGATGACGGCTGTAATAAAACAGGTAGCTCCCAACAGGTATGGGAAAACACTTTTGAGTTCTATTATTTTTATAAATTCATAAATGCAAAGCATCATGAATACCAAAAAAAGACTGTAAAAATAAAGTGCTCCCAGTGCAGAGGAAGCTATAACAAGACCCACGTATAATAGGCCAAAAACAATACGTTTGGTAAAGTTGTTCATGAATTTATAGATCTTCTAACAGCAGCAAATATAGCGTTTTGGAATTAGTGTTTCCATAACTCATAAAATCAGTTTCCGTTTTGTTTATGATGAAATCTTTAATGGAACTGATAATCGTGGGAGAGTTCTTTTCAGAACGGTTTCTTATCCCTGAAATTCCATCACGAGAATCCTTTACAATCTGACTGGTTTTTGCGTAAACAATAAAATTACTTGGAAGATCCTTAAGCTTCTTGTCTTTTAATTGCTTGGATGAGAACATCAGACTTCCGTCATTGGCAATGAGACATTCACATTGAGTCATAAAAGGCAGTGAAGGTATAATTTTGGAGGTTTTTGCACTCTTGATCTCTGTCAGTAAATCGTTGATTTCCTTATCAAAGGTAACAACATTATTCCATTGATTTTCTTGTAAAACCTGTACCAGATTCTTTTGTACCTCTTCCGCATCGGTACAATAAAGAAATTTACCACCTTTATGGATAAACTTCTTCACAAATAACTCATCAATGGAAAGATCACCTGTTTGATCAATAGATCCTTGATCTTCTTCTTTCTGAGAAGTTTTAACTAGATTTTTAAAAAATTTATTAAAAAAACTCATAATCAAATAGTATGGTTCAAATGTACAAAAACACTTTGATTATTTTGAGTTTTCCTCCGTAATTTCCTCTTTAGAATTCTCTGTTTCACTCGTTTTAGGAGCTTCCTTCTCTTCAGCTTTTGGCTGAACTTTAGGTTCGTCTACTTCTTTTGACTGTTCTATTTCTTTCGCAAATGGTCTTTCACCAAAAATCTTGTGGAGATCTCCTTCAAAAATCACTTCCTTTTCAGTTAAAATTTCAGCGAGTTCTATCAATTTGTCTTTGTGCTTCTCAAGAATTGCGATAGCTCTATTGTATTGTTTTTCGATAATCTTTGAAATTTCCTCATCGATGGTCTGAGCTGTTAGTTCACTGTATGGTTTTGTGAAACCATACTCATTTTGACCACTTGAATCGTAATAGGTAATGTTTCCTATTTTATCATTGAGTCCATAAATACTAACGATGGCTCGGGCTTGTCTGGTTACTTTTTCAAGATCATTCAAGGCCCCTGTTGAAATTTTATCAAACATCACCTTTTCAGCAGCTCTTCCACCAAGCGTGGCACACATTTCATCGAGCATCTGATCCGTTTCTACGATTTGTCTTTCTTCTGGCAGGTACCACGCAGCTCCTAGTGATTTTCCACGAGGAACAATAGTCACTTTTACCAAGGGAGCAGCATGCTCCAACATCCAGCTCACGGTGGCATGTCCTGCTTCGTGATATGCAATGGTCTTTTTTTCTTTGATCGTAATAATTTTGTTTTTCTTCTCCAAACCACCCACGATTCTGTCTACTGCGTCAAGAAAATCCTGATGATGAACACTTTTCTTACTCTTTCTTGCCGCAACCAGAGCAGATTCATTACATACATTGGCAATATCAGCTCCTGAGAAACCAGGTGTTTGTTTTGACAAAAATTCAAGATCAACATCCTTGGCCAGTTTCAATGGCTTTACATGCACGTCGAATATTTGTTTTCTTTCATTTTTATCTGGTAAGTCAACATAGATCTGTCTGTCAAATCTACCGGCACGCATCAATGCTTTATCTAATACGTCTGCACGGTTTGTAGCAGCGATGACAATAACATTTACGTCCGTTCCAAAGCCGTCCATTTCCGTTAGCAATTGATTTAACGTATTTTCTCTTTCGTCATTTCCACCTGTTACATTATTTTTTCCTCTGGCGCGACCAATAGCATCAATCTCGTCAATAAAAATAATAGAAGGAGATTTGGCTGCGGCCTGCTTGAAAAGATCTCTCACCCTTGAGGCACCTACACCAACAAACATCTCAACAAAATCAGATCCGGAAAGAGAGAAGAAAGGTACTCCGGCTTCACCAGCAACTGCCTTGGCAAGCAAGGTTTTACCGGTACCCGGAGGTCCTACCAATAAGGCTCCCTTAGGAATTTTCCCTCCTAGACTTGTATATTTATCAGGGTTTTTCAGGAAATCAACAATTTCCTGTACTTCTTCTTTGGCACCCTCAAGACCCGCCACGTCTTTAAAAGAGGTTCTTACTTTTGTGTTTTCATCAAACACCTTGGCTTTTGACTTCCCAATGTTAAATATTTGACCACCGGCTCCGCCGCCACCGCCGCCAGACATTCTTCTCATAAAAAAGATCCACAGACCAATGATAAAGATAAAAGGCAGCCACACTAGAAATGAGTCAAAGAAACTCGTACGTGTCGTATTGTCCTTGTCAAAATCAAGTTCAAATTCCCCTTTTGCAGTTTCCAGGTTTTTTTCAAAATTCTGTAAATCTCCAAAGTCATAAATATAGACCGGGGCAGTTTGACCAAAAATAGACGGATTTTTGTATTTTTTGTACTTGTCCTTCGTGTTTAACGCTTCACTTTTTATCGTAAGTTGCGCTATATCTCCATTAACAATGAGAATTTTGTCAATATCATTGTCGTTCAGAATTTCCTTGAATTCGTTTTGTGTCAGCTTATTGCTGGCAAGATCAGAACTATTAAGTAATTGATATCCGATTAAAAGCGCGAATATGATTCCATAGATCCAATAAAAATTGAATTTGAAATTAAACTGCTTAAATGGGCTATTATTTTCCTTATTTGAATTTTCTTTTTTCATGTGTCAAATTTAACGATTGTTGCTCAATTAATAAGCACTTTCAATGTTTGTGATTTTTCCGTCTCCCCAAAGCTCTTCTAAATTGTAAAATTCTCGCACGTGTTTTTGAAAAACATGCACGGCAAGATTTACATAATCGAGCAAAATCCATTCAGCATTTGCCTCTCCTTCAACATGCCATGGTTTGTCTTTAATACTTTTACTCACAGTTTTTTGGATGGAGGCTGAGATGGCACTTACCTGTGTGTTGGAAGTTCCATCACAAAGAATAAAGTAGTCACAAACAGTATTTTCAATCTCTCTCAGATCAATTATAGAAATATTTTCGCCTTTTACTTCTTCAATTCCCTTTATGATTTCCGTGATCAAAAGATCCGAATTAACTATTTTATTTGTCATTAATTTGTTTCAAAATTTCTTGCAAATGTATCACATTTTTATCACTTTAGATGACTGACAATTGCAATTATACATGTATCTATTCAAACTTGATGCCACAGATTCTACAAATTCTTTTTTGAGAGAAATGTCCAAAAACAAGGACTTGGGAAAGTGGACGGCAGTGACGGCAAATTTTCAAAGACAGGGACGAGGCCAAAAGAATGCCGTATGGCATTCTGAAAATGGTAAAAATTTGATATGCAGCATATTGCTTCGGTTTGAAGATATGAAAGCTGAGCATCAATTTTTAATTAATTGTGCAGTATCCTTGGGGATTCATCAATATTTACAACGCTATCACCTGCCAAAATTAAGTGTGAAATGGCCGAACGACATTATGTCAGTATCGAAAAAGCTGGGTGGGATTTTAATTGAGAATACCTTGTCAGGTGACAAGATTACAAATTGTATTATCGGTATCGGTATAAATCTCAATCAGGAGACCTTTCCTGAAGACTTACCCATGGCGGTTTCAATAAAACAGCTGACAGGTCAGATAGTAGACAAGGATGTGTTTCTTCAGGATTTGCTTAATTCTATTCAGAATAAGTTTGAATTGGTTTTTGATAAAAAAAATGACGCCTTGAGAGATGCCTATGAAAAGGTCTTATTCAGAAAAGACAAGGTACATATGTTTCAGGAAGCTTCTGGCAATAAAATCATGGGCATTATTCGAGGTGTTTCCAAAGAGGGACAACTCCTTCTCGAACATGAAAACGGCAGCATTCATAAGTATAACTTTAAGGAAGTCGTTTACCTTTAAAAGCAGCGTTATTATTTATCACCAATATTACTGATCAGTGTATCGATAAATTTTTGCAACGGTTTCTTCACCATCATGGCCACCATGGGGTTGAATTTCCCATCGAAAAGTAATTGAACATTACTGCTGTCAGCAGTAGCTTCTTCAATATCCGCTGTTAAATTAAAAGGGAATTTTTCGTTGGCCGAGCCCAGCACAATTTTATTTGGAGATT
>NZ_JBPCUJ010000140.1:0-3797 GCF_051011215.1 Lutimonas sp. | reverse complement strand
GACTGGCAGTTCTAAAAAAATGAGGATAATCAATGACGAATTTACTATGGATCAGAAAAATAACCAGGCAATAATGACTAATGGAAAAAATATATAAAAGGAAAAAGAATTTTTCCTTGAATTTACGTCGCATTTTTATGAGCACTATAAAAAATGCCAAAAACCCGATGATAAAAATCAACAAAAGAATAATTGACTGGATATCCAAAATACTAACTTTTAAGTATCCTAAAGATACAATTATATTGCTAAGATCTCAACCAAGGAAATGCCTTTTGCTCATTAATTTTGAAAGTATTGAAGGCATTATTTCAGGGGTACAAATGCTAGAATTAAACGCAGTGAATAACAAATTCTCACAAAAAAAACCGCTCAAGCGAACTTGGCGGTTTTTTTAGAATCTTGAAATTCTCAATTATTCAATCTCCACTGGAAAAGTAGCTGTGATATCAGTTTCTCCTCCGGCATCATCAATACCCGTATTTGGTTTCTTTGGCTCGTGACGTAAAGTAAAGGTTAATGTACCTGTACTAGCGTCTCCAGCATCTAATGAAAATTCTGTTCCTAAAGGATTTCCATCCATATCAAAATTCTTATATTCGGTTGTTGCGTCAAGTCCTCCACCTACGGTGTAGAAAAACTGATGTTCTTCTGCCTCTTCTTCAACTTCTACAGTGATGTCTTCTGCAGGATCTTCGGTTTCGTTCAACAACTCGATACTACCCATATACGTAATACCAGAAGTCATAGGACCCGATACCGTAATTACTGGCTGGTTTGGACCATCACCGTCCAGATCTACTGTCTTTAAGGTGACATTTGTTCCTCCACCGTTAGGTACCATAGTAATCGTCATGGTTGTAATTAATTCCTCTTCATTCACAGGTGGAATATCATCATCATCGTCACTACAAGACATTAGCAAGGTTGAAAAGATAAAGATAGCTGCTAATAATTTTAAGTTTTTCATTTGTTTATTATTTAAATGTTAGTAATTAAATTTTAGATTTATTAAAATATTTCTACCCAAATCATCTGCATAATAACGCATACGGTTCAGGTAATTTCTGTAGGAAGTATTCATCAAGTTAGTGATGTCTAATCCCAGGGTGAATTTTGATTTATTTGTTGACCTTAAAGTGATGCTGGAACTAAAGTTCAATAAGTGATAAGCATCGGGAGGAGTACTCACGTCCACCAATTCGGTCGTTCCCGTTTCAGGGATATAAACTTCAAAGTTGTTATCAGGATATTCATTTTGCATAAATACATAATTACTTTGAAGTGAGATTCTGAGATCTTTTAAGTCAGGATTCTGATAAACGATCTCATTCTGAGTATTTACAGGAGGCATATCAATTAGGGCTTCATCCTCTATTCTGTCATATCCTTTTATAAATGAGAACTGATGATTGAATCGAAAATTTTTGGCAAATAGATAGGACAGGTCCCAATCAAAACCAAGAAGCTGCGCATCAGTCTGTCTATATTCCCATACCTGAAAAGTACCTCGAATCGTTTGTTGAACACCCGTAGGTTCTATGACAATAAAATCTTGTATGGTATTCACAAAAGAATTGACTGAAATATTCCAAACCTCGTTTTGAAATTGATAAGAGAGGGAAACATTATGTGCCACTTCTGAATTTAGAGCTAACTCTCCAATTTCAATACGAGAGGCTGAATGATGTAAACCTTCGCTAAACAATTCTGATGGATTTGGAGCTCTTGATGCCATGGAATAATTCATAAACAATTTCGAGTTATTATCAAACGAGTAGGTAGCTCCAAGCGTTGCTGACAGATTTGGATAATGAAGTTGGGGGTTGGTCAATATCTGATTACCCACCTCTCTAACTACAAATTCTGGAAAAAGTACATCGTAGCCCTTTGACTCCCAAAGGGATGTTCTGTAGAATTTCAGCGCATCCATAAACGTATAGTCAAAGCGGGCACCCGCTTCAAACATCCAATGATCGTTAAACTGATAATCAGCAATAGCATATACCCCAAAGTCATATTTTTCATAATCGGGAATCAGCCTCCTTACACCTGTATTTGGATTTGCAAAATTGTCTTGATAAGATCCCATCAGTCCCGTTTTCAATCTCAGGTCGTCATTGAGAAAAGAATCTAGGTCAAGCTGAATGGAATGGGTATCAAGCTCCAGATCCAACGATGCCTTATCCCTGTCGTCTCCTCTCCTAATATCGTACTCCAACCTATTATTTCTTTGGAAATCATAATGCAGGCTCAACCTACCCAGACCATCAATACGCTTAAATCCGCTAATTCGAGCCACCTGATGTTTTGCATCCTGCTTCGGAGCATTGATATCATAAGTAAAAGGTTCAATAACCAATGGAACGTCACTATTGATCGCCCTGACCAGATCCTGTGCACTAGATAAATGTGATGCACGCAGAATGCCAATTTCAGTTCTAAAAATACTGTAAAATGCCTCGAACCCTTGATCATAGCGATTTAATCCGATGGTGAACGATCCGTTTCCTTCTATTACTCCAGTGTTACTCAATACATAATCGGGCGCTTCAAAATCACCAAACCGCTTGAAGGAACCTTGAACAGACCCATACCATCCGTTATGGTAGGTTTTAGTCAATTGTGTCGAAACTGACAAACCTCGTCCGTTGGTAGCTCCTGTGAGGAGGGTTTTGCCAAACAAACTGTCTAGAACCGGAGCGGTTGGAGCCTCAGCTACAATAATACCACCTACTGCATCTCCACTGTATTGCAAGGCGCCAGCCCCTTTAATCAAAGTAAGGTTTCCCACCGAATTGATGTCAATGTTTGGGGCATGTTCAGCACCCCATTCTTGGTCTTCCATTCGGACTCCTTTGTTAATGATGACAACGCGACTACTGTGAAGCCCATTGATCATGGGTTTAACAACCGTACTACCCGTGTTCAACGAAGCAACGCCACTCAAACTATTAAGAGCATCACCGATTGAACCACTGCTGAACCGTTCCAGATCCTCAGTGGATAGTTGGTTTTCAACAATTGTTTTGGTATTATCTCCTGAACTTTTACCTCTTAAAACGATTTGATCAAGTTCTTCCAAATGATGTTCCATTCTGAACCTTTTTGTCATGTTGCCCGATATCTTAACTGTGAAACCTTGGGTAAGACAGCCAGGATGGGCTACTTGAAAGGAGTATACTCCGTCGCATAATTCGGGAATTCTAAATTCTCCGTCAAGATCAGACTGAACATATATTTCAGAGCCTGCAACAATAACAGTAGCGCCCACAAGTGGCGAACCATCATGCAGATCGGTAATGATTCCCGTTAGGGTATTGTCACATTGTTGTGAAAAAACATTGGTAACTGCCAATAGCAGTACCAAAAGAGCGGTATTTCGCATTCCTATTCATAATTAACATCAAAAGTTTATTTGTTTAACTAAGAATAGAAGAAGGGGGTCCTCGAAGTGGGTTTGAATTAAAGATTATTAAATCTATCTCAAGCTTTGAAAGCTCGTCAACTTGCAAGACATCAAAATCAGGAGATAATATTTGAGAATATTGGGGGAGATTTGAATCGAATGGCACGAATTGAACGGCACAGATTTCACATTTTACTTCGGTTTGATCAACATGAAGATCCTGGTCTGTACATACGATATGCTCGTGCACGCCAAAAACATGAACAAATTGAATCACTGTTGGCAACATCAACGCTATAAATAGAGCCGATGCTGAAAGTAATTTAACGATTTGTTTTTTTCTGTTCATACAGGAGTATATCCGAAGTTTGCAAAAATAGAGAAAAAA
>NZ_JBPCUJ010000139.1:0-3256 GCF_051011215.1 Lutimonas sp. | reverse complement strand
ATTTCTCCCTCTTTAAAACCAATTTCCTTTGACAAATCATAGGCCTCTAATACAAGAGTAAATCCTTTAATAATTTCGCCATTAAACAAGCTATACTGTGCGTACTGATTAAGTAATTTTACTTTTTCTTCACCTTCATGACTCAAAACAAGTTTTTTCAAACTATCCATTTTGGCCGCGGCAATAAAAAGTGTATCCTGAGCTCTTAACTCCATAACCGAAAGCACTAGTAGCAATCCAATAATTATTTTTTGTAAGCTCATAAATTATACTGGTAGTTTAATTATAAATTCGGTTCCTTCTCCTTTAATTGTTTCAACTGTCAACTCGCCACCTTGTGCCTTTACAATATCATAGCTCAGTGAAAGCCCCAATCCTGTTCCTTGTCCGGTGGGCTTGGTAGTAAAAAAAGGTTGAAATATTTTTTCTAAAACATTGTCGGGAATGCCATTTCCATTATCCATGACCTTTATTTCAATGCTCTCTTTGTTCTTTTTTGTGTATACTGAAACTTTGGGTTCAAAATCTCCGTTCACTAGTTTTTTCTTCTGATCAACAGCGTAAAACGCATTTGTGATCAGATTCAGTATGACCCTTCCAAAATCTTGTGGAATGACTTCTATCTTTTCAATTGAGGGGTCAAAGTCAGACTCCATTTTGGCGTTAAAGGTCTTGTCCTTTGCCCGTAAGCCATGATATGCCAACCTCAGATATTCATCAGTCAAGGCATTGATATCTGTTAATTCTCTCACACCTGAGCTGCTTCGACTGTGTTGTAACATCCCCTTTACGATTTCACTGGCCCGTTTACCATGGTGGTGTATTTTTTGAAGATTTTGCTCAATATCGCTTCCTATTTCAAGGGCTTCTTCAACATCTCCATTTTTAATTTCTTCATACATTTCCTCCATAAGCTCGCTCGATACTTCAGAAAAATTATTGACGAAATTCAACGGGTTTTGAATCTCATGTGCTATCCCAGCGGTCAACTCACCTAAAGAAGCCATCTTTTCAGACTGAACCAATTGAGACTGGGCCTGTTTTAAATCTACCAGTGTTTTTTCAATCTTTTTATTCGCCATCTCCAGCTTTGAAAAATCTTCATATCTCGAGTAAGCAGTAGAAAAAGCTTCGGCAAGATTCTGAACCAAATTTAATTCCTCATCCGATAAGGAGATTTCGCTTCCAACATATAGCATTCCTTGCAAAAATGGTAGAAAATGCAAATGCAAATTCTTTGGTTGATTGCCTGAAGAGTAGGTTTCAGATGATGTTATCATGCCTTTATCCATTAATATTTTGGTAGATTCAATAAAAGCCGCCTGATCCCAATAATCTGTAAACATTTCTTTTCTACGCCAATAAGGGAGCAATTGCTCCAATGGTTTTAAATCATCAAATGGAAGTTCGAATGAGGCAATGGCCTTACCATCTGAGGTGGATAAATGAGTTTGCATTCTTTGCAAATCCTCATCCATAATAAATACCCCGCATCGAATAAAAGGTACATTTAAAGTATTCAATTCATTCCAGACCAAAGGAGTAATTCGCTTAAGGTCTGCCGTTGTTCTCATAGAGGCGATTTCAGCTCGAACCCTGTCTACAGAGGCATGTCGAATTGCATCTCTTGCTTGTGATTCAGCCTTCTTAAGGTCCAGAAATCGAGTATAGGTTTGTTGAAAAACTTTAGCAAAACGAAGCAAAAGCTGCAAGGATTCATTTTTTATAGGCATATGGGAACTTAGCATAAGATAGCCTTGTGAGAAATACGCCGTATGTTGCACCCTCCTACCTTCTAAATTGGATACATCTATTTCCATCTTTGCTTCCTCTTTGACATATCGAACCCATTCTTCTAAATCCTCGCCTTGAATATCCAAAACAAATGTTTCATTACCTTCTTTAAAAGCTTTGAAGGTTTTCGCCATACATATAGGCTCGTCTATTGAAAAAAAGTGCACATGATCTACCAATTTACCTCTCTGATCGGTAGACCATAATTCAAACCTTCTCTTATTTTCGTTGTAAATGGCGATACTTATTCGATCTGGAATAACTCCCAAAAGATCAAATTGTTCGAAGAGAACCTGTGCGGTTTCAGCCAATTGCATACTGTTGTGCATAGCCATGGTACTTGCCCTTACTCTTTCCAAGGCAAGTTCTATTCGAGCTTCCTTCGATTGATTTTCTGCCTTTTTAAGGTCGAGAAAACGGGTATAGGTTTGTTCAAAGACCTTGGTAAAACGTTTAAAAACGTCATGAGCTTCTGTAACCTTTTCATAGGTTATAAATAACAAATAACCTTGACTAAATTTACAAAGATGGTTAATTTGATATGTTGGCAGAGAAAGGCCAGAGTCCTTCAGGTGCTGAAATGTTTCTTTTAATTCAGGCAGAGAAGTCATATAGTCATAATGCTGAACTAAATCTTGACCTCCTAATTCCTGAACAAAAAAATCAGATTCACTTTTTAAAAAAGCCCCCATTTCAATAAAAGATGCCTCCTGAGTATAATACAAAGGAAAAGGGTCTTGCAGCTCCCCCTCACTACTCATCCAGCAAACGCTCTGGGTTTTATCCTCTGAGAGGATATTATATCCAGCACTCCAGGCATTGATACCCAAGCCCTGTACTTCCAAAAACAATAGGTTGGCTGCTGTCCTTAATTCACTACTGGATTGCATGGCCATGGTTCTTGACCTTACTTTTTCCAGAGCCGCTTCAATATGCGCTTCACGTGCTTGTGCCTCTGCTTTTTTGAGATCCAGAAAACGCCTGTATGATTGTTCAAAAACCTGACCAAATCGAGCAATTATGGCATTATCAGTTTCTGAATAAGGTTTATTCTTATACAAGGCAACTACCAAAAATATATTGGGCAGCAGTGCTACTGATCTTGTCAGAGGCAGGCTAAGCAGGTTTTCCTTTTCTTCCTTTGGCATCGATTTTAAAACCGAATGTTCAATGGCATGATTGAGCCAAATACTGTGAACCTCAGCTGGAAAATAATCGACAAGAAAGTTTTGCTTGTTTTTTCTTGATTCCGAAATAGCTTTTGTAATAGGATGGTCAATATAAGGAACTGTAATTTTAACGGGGTCCGACTGGCCTGAAACTAATGTCCAGAAGTTATAATCACTATCATCACTATCAATTCCAAAGCTCACATTGCTGTACGTGATGTTCAGGTCGTGTAATTGTTCGGATATGGTTTTAATTACTCCTGATAAATCATTACTTTTTTGCATCACCAAAG
>NZ_JBPCUJ010000138.1:0-2635 GCF_051011215.1 Lutimonas sp. | reverse complement strand
CCTTAAATGAATGGTGCAGCTATGAATTCAATACGGTTTTTAAAAAGGAAAATACAGAAGTGAGAATAGTATTTGAAACCTCTGTTCCCAGTTCAATTACATTGGTTAACACAGCTTTACCATATGATGAATCAAAAGGGCTTACAAATGTTGAATATATATCAACATTCCATAAAAGCTCTTTTGAGATAATTAAAGGAAGGCTAAAAGAAAAAGAGAAAAAATAACGCTCTACAACAACGCCTATCTACTTGGCCTGACCAGGCCAAGTAAATGACAAAATACAAATGGCAAGTACCAAATTGGAATTTGTCATTTGTCATTTGTCATTTGTTCACCTCTGGTGAACAGCCAGGACCGTTAGCCACAATATATCAGAACGCTCTACACAAATGAACAATATAGAAATCAGGTTAGCCAAAAAAGAAGATGCCCAATGTATTGCTCTTCTTGGGAGAATTACATTTACCGAAACTTTTGGACATTTTTTTAGAGATAAACAAGATTTGCTCGATTACTACAATTTGACATTTTCGGTTGAAAAAATTGAAGATGGAATTGAGAAACCAAACAATGTCTTCTGGATAGCTTTTGTAAACCGATTACCTATTGGATATGCAAAACTTAAATTAAATTCCAAATCAGAATTTATGGAATCAAAGAACACTTGCCAACTTCAGAAAATCTATGTTTTGAAAGACTTTTTATCAATGAAAATTGGATTTGAATTGCAAAATCTTCTCTTGAAAAAAGCAAAAGAATTAGAATTTAATAAGGTTTGGCTTTCTGTACTTAACAGCAACGAGCGAGCAATAAATTTTTACAAAAAAAACGGATTTGAAAAAATTGGAAATCACGATTTTCAAATTGGAAAAGAAAATTTTGAATTTATTGCAATGAAAAAAGAACTATAAAATACAGTGGCTAACAATGGCTATAATTCATTATGGCTTTAGTGTAAAAAATAAAATATTAACATAAAATACAGCTGATTTCATAAGCGGAATAATCCTGTGGATGATTCCACAACGAAATCATACACAAACACGTTAGCTCTAATTTAGCGTTTGCTGTATTTCTTCATCAGATACCATGTGACAAATCCAGGGATAATTAATGCCTGCCATGAGAAAAATAATAATTGTTCCCATCCACTTAAATCAGCACCTTCCCCGTCTGGAATAAATAACGAACTACCTATTGGACCAGCGGAAAAAACAACAATACTAACCACAATCCATCCAAAATGCAGTCCTAGTGGGGCATATAATGATTTAGTTTTGGCAAATGCATAAGCAAACATCCAACCTCCTGCTCCTGTTAGCAGAAACACATAAATCATTGGTATTAGACCACGTCCGAACATTTGATAACTAAACCAATGGTAAATTCCGAAGGCCGATGCACTAATAATACATGCCCAACTAATCCCTAATCTTTTAATCAGCAGATACAACAATGCACCTCTAAAAATAAGTTCTTCGAAAAGGGCAGCTTTTAACGTCCACCATATTCCGTTTATGCTCTCCCAAAGTCCGTAATCTGAATTTTGTACATAATTAAAATCTTTAAAATAGGACTGACCTAATAAATTAATAGTGCAAAACATTGCCATAAAAATCAAGCCAACAGAAAGTTCTATTAATCGTCTGTTATTCGGTAGTATCCCTAAAACAATAATGTGTTCTTTTGAAAATAGCCAAAGAATCAACCATGAGAGAGCCAAAACAACAATTACACCTAACAAATTCCTTAAATGATTATAATATCTGCCTAATATACTCCTATTAATCCAGTCCTATTCCAATATAAACTAGAGCTAACAACGCCTATAGCCCATTGCTGGTCGTGGCCAGCACAAATTCCAAATGACAAATCCCAAATTCCAATAGGGACTAAAATTCAGTATCTTAGAATATAAATTAAAATTTCGCCTAGGCTTGTGCTTTAAAGCACCGGGCCATAGCCGTGGGCGTTATACACAAGCCTAAAAGATGACACAATAATCATAAGACTTGGAAACACAGATAAAAAATGTATAAAAATATTGAGCGAGTAATAGTAATAGTAAGCTTCGTTGCAGTTGGCATTTATCTAATCTCAGCAACCGGGATTATTCCATTACCAATTGCGATAGCCAGAACTGCATTCTTTTTACTAGGCCCGTTTGCAATAATAGGTATTACTTCATTGGCATCGTCATATACACCTCATGAGGATTACAAACTGATTCAGCATTTTGGTCATATATTCATTGTAATTGCATTTGGGCTATTTACAACTATGTTAGTAGTCCAACAAGCTGGA
The DNA here is from genome assembly GCF_051011215.1 of Lutimonas sp. Taxonomy (NCBI): domain Bacteria; kingdom Pseudomonadati; phylum Bacteroidota; class Flavobacteriia; order Flavobacteriales; family Flavobacteriaceae; genus Lutimonas; species Lutimonas sp. The sequence goes on along the minus strand of NZ_JBPCUJ010000138.1, from coordinate 328 downwards.
TTTTCATTTTATGAATCGAACAAGGAGTTTATAACTAATGCAAAAGAAATTTTTAGAATAATCAATTCAGTTCAACTAGGTATAGATATTTCTTTTGATATTTTTTATTGTTTGGGTATTCTATTCTTTTCATTTAGTTTTCTAAAACTCAAAGGATTGGGGCTTTTAGTAGGAATTATTGGCGTAATAACTTCAATGGGCTTGCTGAGTTTAAATCTGATAACCTTCCCTATTCCTCCTGCAGAATCAGGATTAATTGATCTAGGTCCATTTTCAATTATTTGGTGGGTTCTTGTAGCTATTTATATTGAAAGAATTCATAACAAAC
>NZ_JBPCUJ010000137.1:0-20688 GCF_051011215.1 Lutimonas sp. | reverse complement strand
AGTTACTGCAAAGGTCTTGAATCACCTTAAAGGTGATAAAGTAATCGTTTTCAAAAAGAAACGTAGAAAAGGTTTTAACACGAAAAATGGTCATCGCCAATATCTTTCTGAAATCCAGATTGAAGGTATTTCAACGAAAGCTCCAGCAGCCAAAAAAGCAGCTCCAGCTAAGAAAACAGCAACAAAAGAGGCTAAGGCGCCTTCAAAAGCAGCTCCTAAAAAAGCGGCTCCAAAAAAAGCAGCGGCAAAAAAGCCAGCAGCAAAAAAGGAAGAAAGCCCTAAAAAATAAATTAACCCAGAAAAAATATTAGATCATGGCTCATAAAAAAGGTGTAGGTAGTTCTAAGAACGGTAGAGAATCAGAATCGAAACGATTAGGAGTAAAAATCTTTGGTGGTCAAGGCGCATTAGCTGGAAACATTCTAGTTCGTCAAAGAGGCACAAAGCATCATCCAGGAGAAAATGTATATATGGGAAAAGACCATACGCTACATGCTCAGGTGAATGGAATCGTAAAATTTACTAAGAAAAAAGACAATAGATCATATGTTTCAATTGATCCTATTGAAGCTTAATTCATAGTCAATTCATAAACAAAAAGCCCTTGCAAACGCAAGGGCTTTTTTTATGTCGAAAGATTTTCTCTATAAATGGTCGATTATATGTCATAAATTTTATTTTTGTTTGAAGATTTTTCATTCAGACGCAATTTGAGCACTTTAAAACGGTTTTTTAAGGATACAATCATTTACGGGATCGCTGCCGTTTTACCAAGAGCGATTACCATCCTTCTTGTCAAACTACACACAGACACTCTTGTTTCTGAGGGCTATGCCGAGACCACTATTTATTTTGTTTATGCCGCTTATCTGAACGCCCTGTTAACCTACGGTATGGAAACAGCCTTTTTTAGATTCTTTACAAAAGAAAAAGAAAAGGGAAAAGTGATTTCAACTGCTTTTATCAGTTTATTGATAACCACACTTTTATTCATGTTGCTGGCATTTATATACAGCGAAAATCTGAGTCTTCATCTCGGATTTTCTGATCCGCTGCCATTGCGCATATTAATACTGGTTACTACTTTCGATACACTGGTAGTGATTCCTTTTGCCTATCTCAGGGTAAACAGCAGACCTATCAGGTTTACTTTTTACAAGGTTTTAAATGTGGTGATTTTTGCAGTATTTAACCTATACTTTCTTTTATATGTTCCAAATGCGCTTACCCATGGTAATTATGTGCCTGAGTTTATTGCCAGCGGTTTTAATGAACATCCTCTTGTACTGTATATTTTTATCGCCAATCTGATTGCCAGTTTAATCACGTTTTTACTGTTATTTCCCATCGTTTTTAAATTTAAAATATCTTTTGATAAAAAGCTCCTTTATAAAATGCTGGCATATGGTATACCGATCATGGTGAGCAGTCTTGCTTATGTCACCAATGAGAACCTTGATAAATTATTACTTACCAAATACCTTGGAAAAGATCAGATGGGTATCTACGCTGCCTGCTATAAATTAGGTGTTTTTATGTCTTTGTACATTATGGCGTTCAAAATGGGAGCTGAACCTTTTTTCTTTAATCAGGCCAAAGAATCAAATGCCAAAGCTACATATGCCAGAATACTGAATTGGTTTATAATTTTTGGCGCCTTATTCATGATCGTTATTATCGGGTTTATTGACCAGTTTGCCATGCTTCTTTTGGGAAAACCAGAATATTTCCAGGCCTTGGATATAGTGCCTGTTATTCTTTTGGCCAATTTATTTTTAGGGATTTATTACAATCTTTCTGTGTGGTTCAAACTAACAGATAAAACTCGATATGGCATGTATTTCTCTATTCTTGGAGCTTTAATCACTATCGGCCTCAACATCGTTTACATACCAAAAATTGGATACATGGCTTCAGCCTGGGCTACCTTAGTTACCTATTTAGTAATTGCATTGTTAAGTTATTTTTATGGGAAAAAGTACTACAGAATTCCTTATTCTTTAAAGAGTATATTTTTAGTTCTTTCCTTAACTATCGCAGGAAGTTATTTATCATTTGAACATTTTAGAGGCAACTACCTTATGTCAATCTTAATTATTCTAATTTTTCTCGGGACCGTAATATGGCATCAAAAATCTGAAATAAAACAAATATGGAAAACATAGTCGTAAAAATCATCAATAAATCAAATCATCCAACCCCGTCCTATGAGACAAGCGCTTCTGCTGGTATGGATCTTAGAGCAAATATTCAAGAAGCCATCACCTTAAAACCTCTTGAAAGAACGATCGTTAAAACTGGTCTGTTTATAGCACTCCCTTCTGGTTATGAAGCACAAGTGAGACCAAGAAGCGGCTTGGCAGCCAAATTTGGCATTAGTGTTCTCAATGCACCTGGTACTATTGATGCAGATTACAGAGGTGAAATTGGCGTTATTCTTGTGAATTTATCCAACGAAAATTTTACGATAAACGATGGAGACAGAATAGCTCAAATGATAATTGCAAGCTATGTACATACTAAATGGGAGGAAGTTAGCGTTCTAGATGAGACCAAACGCGGAGAAGGCGGATTTGGAAGCACAGGAATTTAACGCAAATTAAAATATTATCCTCTTGAAAATAATCACATATATTGCTTTGATATCAGTTACTTTGGGCTTTGCTCAAGATAAGAATGATGAGAAATTATTAGCAGTTTCAAACGATGCTTGTGAATGTATTTCACAAATTGATACTGAGTCTGATGATAAAAATCTGGGCATTAAGGATTGTATTAACAAATCGCTTGATGCAAAAATTGTTGATGAATCGTCCGCAGAGAACAAGGTAGTTGAAATGAACTACAAAACTGTCGAAAATTATTTGGTTCAACATTGCAAGTCCTTAAAAGAACTGGCATTTACTGAAAACAAGAAGTTCAAGCATGCCTCTTCTGACAATGTTCTGGCACAGCTGGCCTATGATGATGGTATGGAGTATATTAATGAAGATGATATTGAAAATGCCATTATTAAATTTACCAAGGCTGTAGAAATAGATCCTAATTTTGCATTCGCCTGGGACAATCTGGGTATTAGTTACAGAAAAAATTCTGAATATGAAAAGGCCATTGCCTCTTATAAAAAATCCTTGGAAATTTATCCTGAAGGAAGACTACCACTTTTAAATATTGCTATTACATATAATTTGAACAAGCAATATGATGAGGCCGTTACCTATTATAACAAGTTTATAGACATCTATAAGGAAGATCCTGAAGGATATTATGGTTTGGGTCTTATTCTTTATACCCAGCAACAAGAAGAAGCAGGTCTGGACAATTTGATCAGAGCCTATACAATCTATACGGCGCAAAACTCTCCATACAGAGCGGACGCTGCCAAAAAAATAGGGTATATGTATAAGGACCTAAAAAATCAGGACAGACTTGAGGTATTTCAAAAGGTGGCAGACAAATACAACCTAAAGGTTCAAAACAACTAGGACCTTACTTTCTCAATTACATTGTCAATTTTATCCATTGTCTTTTCTGGAATGTAACGTTTGGTTGCAAGGATAATACCAAATACAATAAAGAATATACCCAGGGCATGACGTATTTTTCGCAACACTACTGGTGTTAATTTTGCTTTAAGCTGTTTCGCTGCCGCAATTTTTACAATATCGGTAAGTAAAAAAGTGACAATCACTAAGGCAAAATAATTAAAGATTCTTCCAGAGTTCATCTGAAAGTTAGAACTCACAGCAATGACGATGGCCAACCAAAATGCCAGTACACCAAAATTGATCGTATTCAGGAAAAATCCTTTAAAGAAGAGACTCAGATAATTGTTTGATTCGACAACGACAAGCTCCTCATCCGTTACTATTTTTTTGGTTTTCTGATAAAAGATCGTGTACAACCCATAACTTACAAGAACCATACCACCAACCATAAAAATTCTGGGATCATCCTCTATCTTTTTCAAGATGGTCAAACTTCCAAAATAAGATATGATAATAAACATGATATCAGCCAGAACAACGCCAATATCAAAGGTAATTGCTGCACGCATTCCTTTTGTAATGCTCGTCTCAATTAATGTGAAAAACACCGGACCAACCATAAAGGCCAGACCGAAACCCAATAATACCGCATTGACATATTCATTAATCATAGCGAACAAAATAATACAATGACCAAACTCTAAACGTCGTCGTAATCAATTTTTATTTTAGAGGTAGTGGGGTGCGCCTGACATGTTAAAATCAAACCTTCCTCTATTTCATCTTCATCTAAGATAGTGTTTCTTTCCATTTCAGCAGTACCTTCAACTACACGAGCCAGACAACTACTGCAAACGCCTCCTTGACAAGAGTATGGAGCATCAAGACCTTTTGCAATGGCAACATCCAGAATCAGCTCATCCATTCTCATTTCAAAGCTCGTCTCATCATCGTCAAGCACAATTGTAATTTCAGCGTTGCCATCCAATGATTTGGTAACTTCTTTTTTATAAGAGGTACTTGTAAACAACTCAAATTTGACGGCTTCTTCTTTTACGCCATTTTTTTGTAAAACAGCTTTACTACTGTCAATTAATTCTTCGGGACCACATAGAAAAAAGGTGTTGAAATTCCAATCAGAAAAATCATGTTTCAATAAATCTTTTACCTTGATATCATCGATCCTGCCAAATAAAGCCTTGTCACTTATGATCTGGCTAAATACATATTGAATTTTAAACCTGCCATTTGACGAAGCAACCAGCTCATCCAATTCCTTTTTGAAAATTGTTTTCTCGCCGGATTTACTCCCGTAGATTAAGGCGAATCTGCTCTTTTCCTCCTTGTGAAGTACTGACTTTATCATTGAGATCACAGGAGTTATTCCACTACCGGCCGCAATAGCCATATAGTCATTCTGCTCCCCTTCTTTGGCCTCCAGCACAAATCTCCCTTCAGGACCAGCTACATCCAAAAGATCCCCCTGTTTCAAATCATTGTTTGCAAATCGGGAAAACCTGCCTTTTTCCACTTCTTTGATCGCGACTCTTAGTTCGTCACTCTCAGGCGATGAACATATAGAATAGGCTCTTCTTAACACACTGTCCTGTAAGTCTTTTTGAATTGTAATATATTGACCTGGTAGAAATTTGAATTCATTTTTCAAATCAGCTGGAACATCGAAAGCCACTGATACGGCATCCACGGTTTCCCTTCTTACCTCCTTTACTTGGAGTTTGTGAAATATAGACATTGAAGCGTTTTAAATTTTTGGCAAAAATACAAAATAGTTTCAGGATAACAGTAGGATTTACTGCTTAATGGCCTTTGGAAATCTCATCCGAAAGTTCATTCTCATCCTTATCTCCATAAGGGAAATATTCCTTCAGTTTTTCACCTGCATGGAGGATTCCCATGATAAGCCCTTTGCTGTGTTTTCCTTTAGTAAATTCATTGATAACCTCATCTTTAATGCTCTCCCAGAAATCCTTGGGGACGACCTTATCTATTCCTTGATCTCCAATAATGGCAAACTTATGATCATCGACGGCCACATAAAATAAAACACCGTTTTTGTATTGGGTTTTATCCATTCCTAAATGTAAAAATAATTCTTGTGCCCTTTGAATCGGATCGAGTTCAACACTCTTTTCAAAATGAACCCTGATTTCTCCTGAAGTATTAAGTTCGGCTTCCCGAATGGCTTCCACCACCCTTTTTTCCTGTTCTATACTTAAAAATTCTTCTACTTCCATAAGCCAGTTTCGGGTAAAAAAGAAGCCAAAGCAAGGCTTTGGCTCCAACTATTATCATTCCTTTTTAATTAAAATCTACGGTAGGTGCATTTTCACTTCCGGCAGCGGCCTGGAACAATGCCATAGGATCAAAATTCAAAAATCCGGCCACAAAATTTGCAGGTACCTTTCTGATATAAATATTGTAATCTTTTGCCTGTTCATTAAAGCGATTTCTCTCCACATTAATCCTGTTTTCCGTTCCTTCCAGCTGACTTTGTAATTCCAAAAAGTTTTGGTTTGCTTTCAGGTCAGGATATTTTTCTACTACCACCATTAACTTGCTCAAAGCCCCGGTAAGTGAATTTTGAGACTGTTGGAAAGCAGCCATTTGATCAGGAGTTATATTACTTGGATCTATGGTTGTTTTCGTTGCATTCGCTCTTGCCTGTATGACACTTTCAAGTGTTTCTTTTTCAAAATCGGCATACCCTTTAACGGTATTTACGAGATTTGGAATCAGATCTGACCGTCTTTGATAGGCACTTTCCACATTAGCCCATTGGGTTTTAGCAGTTTCTTGTTTTTCCACCATCGTGTTGTTAATGCCAACACCCCATCGGATGACGCCAATAACCAAGACAACAATTATTATTAAGGGGAGCCATTTTTTCATGATATTCTATTTAATTTAAAGTTGGTTTTTAATTTCTAACAATTCGCTTTTTATACTCTCAAGTCTCATGATAATTTTATGATTTGAAAATATTTCATCCGGATTTTCCTTAAGCTTCTTTTTAGCTCCTTCTAAAGTAAATCCTTTTTCTTTTACCAAAAAATAGATCAACTTCAAGTTTTCAAGGTCTTCCGGAGTAAACAGTCGATTGCCTTTTTTATTCTTTTTGGGCTTTAAAACATCGAATTCATTTTCCCAAAATCGAATCAATGAAGTATTGACTTCAAAGGCTTTCGCTACTTCTCCAATTTTATAATATCTTTTGTCTGGTAAGTTTATTTGCATTAGTCAAGTGATTGTCCTTCTTGCGAAGCCATTTTTAACATTTCCTGAAATTCAACCGGTGAAAGATCACCATAGTAAAAGTTGATAGGATTTATTTGTTGTTTATTATACCTCACCTCGTAATGCAGGTGGGGTGCCTGAGACCTTCCCGTACTGCCTACATATCCGATGAGATCTCCTCGTTTCACTTTTTGTCCTCTTCTCACATTATACTTTGAAAGATGCGCATAAAGCGTAACATACCCAAAGCCATGATCTATTCTTATATGCTTTCCAAAGCCTGAAGATCCTGCATCAGCACGAATCACCTTTCCATTTCCTGTAGCGTATACCGGCGTACCTTTGGGAGATGTAAAATCCATTCCTTTATGTCTTTTTCTCGCTTTGGTAAATGGGTCTAATCTCCAGCCAAATCCAGATGCCATTCGAGTAAGGTCCTGTTTACTAACAGGCTGAATAGCAGGAATGGAAGCCAGTAATTCCTCTTTATCTTTTGCCAGATCAATAATCTCATCCAATGATTTAGACTGTACATATAATTGTTTGGACAATATATCGAGGTTTCTGGTTGCTTCAATAATCATTTGAGAATTATCAAAACCCTCGATTGACTTATAACGATTCACACCTCCGAATCCAGCTTTACGCTGTTCATCCGGTATCGGGTTTGCTTCAAAATAAGTTCGGTAAATATTGTTATCCCGAGTTTGGATACCATCAAGAACTTCTTCCGCCTGAGCCATTTTTTTCTCCAACAATTCATAATGAAGTTTCATATTCTCCAGCTCGCGCTTCATTACTTTTTGACGAGGAGACTCTACAAACTGATACATGAGAAAAACAAGAAGCCCTCCCATCATGGCAGAAGCCACAACAAAAACAATCATTCTCCTGAATTTATCCCTTTTTCTAAGCTCTATTTTCCTGTAGGATAAGGTATCAGAATCGTAATAATATTTTACCTTCGCCATAATGTAGAATTATACTATTTTTGCAACTAAACCAAGCATGAATCTGCTGCAGAAAAAACAAATTTACAATTTTTTTTTATCTCTGAGATAACCCAAAGATAGCGCTTTTAATAATATTTTATGACTTCACAGGAAATCAGAAAACAATTTTTGAACTTCTTTGCTTCTAAAAAGCATGAAATCGTTCAATCGGCTCCATTGGTTAACAAAAATGACCCAAGTTTGATGTTCGTCAATGCCGGAATGAATCCATTTAAAGAATTTTTTCTTGGCCAGAAAGATCCCGTAAGTACAAGGATTACAGATACTCAAAAATGCCTGAGAGTTTCGGGTAAACACAATGACCTGGAAGAAGTTGGTATGGATACGTACCATCATACCATGTTCGAAATGCTTGGCAACTGGAGTTTTGGAGATTATTTTAAAGAGGAAGCCATCACATGGGCCTGGGAATTGTTAACAGAGGTATTCAAAATTGACAAGGAAAATCTCTATGTGACTGTTTTTGAAGGAGACAAAGATGATCGCCTTGAATTTGACCAGGAAGCGCATGACTTTTGGCTTAAACATATACCCGCGGATAGAATTTTAAAAGGAAATAAGAAAGATAACTTTTGGGAAATGGGAGCGCAAGGACCTTGTGGACCCTGCAGTGAAATTCATGTAGATATAAGATCTGAGGAAGAAAAGAAAAAAGTAGCAGGAAAGGACCTTGTAAATATGGACCATCCTTTGGTAATTGAAATTTGGAACCTCGTTTTTATGGAATTTAACCGAAGAGCGAATGGTTCTCTGGAAAAACTTCCTCAAAAACATGTTGATACAGGTATGGGGTTTGAAAGACTCTGTATGGTCATTCAAAAAGTTCAATCGAACTATGATACGGATGTTTTCACTCCAATCATAAGAGAAATTGAAACCATTACCAACAACAGTTATGGTAAAAATGAAAAAACGGATATTGCCATTCGTGTGATTGCTGATCACGTAAGGGCAGTAGCATTTGCCATTGCAGATGGGCAGCTACCTTCCAATAATGGGGCCGGATACGTTATTCGTCGAATCCTGAGAAGGGCCATTCGATACGGTTTTACATTTTTAAATAAAAAAGAGCCCTTTATTTACCAACTGGCTGATGTCCTGGAATCACAGATGGGAGAGAATTTCCCGGAAATTAAGGCCCAAAAAGACCTTATCCACAATGTCATAAAAGAAGAAGAACACTCTTTTTTAAGGACCCTGGATCAGGGTTTACTATTACTGGACAACATTGTTTCCAATTCCAAGAGCGATAAAATATCCGGTAAAAAAGCTTTTGAGTTATACGATACTTATGGTTTCCCGAAAGATTTGACTTCTTTGATCCTTCGGGAAAAAGGAATGGAATTTGATGAGCTTGAATTCGAAGAAGAAATGGCCAAACAAAAATCGAGATCCAGAGCTGCGGCTGCTGTAGATACCGATGACTGGCATATATTAATCGATGATAAGGAACAGGAGTTTATCGGTTATGACTACCTGGAAGCAGCTATAAAGATCTCGAGATACAGAAAAGTAAGTTCCAAAAAAGATGGGGACATGTATCAATTGGTTTTTAATATGACTCCTTTCTATCCTGAAGGCGGAGGGCAAGTTGGAGACAAAGGTTACCTTGAATTAAACAACGGTAACGTGATCTATATTCTGGACACAAAAAAAGAAAACAATCTTATTCTTCATTATGCCAAAAGTCTTCCCGAAGATCCATCAGAAAAATTCAAAGCTGTAGTAGATAGTGAATTTAGATCCAGAACAATGAGTAATCATACGGCTACTCACCTTTTACATCAGGCATTGAGAACCATTCTCGGAACCCATGTAGAACAGAAAGGGTCTCTGGTAAATCCTAAATACCTCCGATTTGACTTTTCTCATTTCTCAAAACTTAGCGCTGAAGAAGTGACAAGTATCGAGCAATTTGTGAATGCCAGAATTCAGGAAAACATTGGTCTTGTAGAAAACCGACAAGTGCCTTTAGAAGAAGCGAAAAAATCTGGCGCCATTATGTTATTCGGTGAAAAATATGGAGATGCTGTTAGAACCATTAATTTTGGTCAATCCACAGAACTTTGCGGTGGAACGCATGTGAAAAACACCGCGGATATATGGCATTTTAAAATCATGAGTGAAAGTGCCATTGCTTCGGGCATCAGAAGGATTGAAGCTATTACAAATGATGCCGCAAGGGATTATTATTTTGATCAGGATGAAATTGTTGGAAAAATAAAGTCTGCTCTTAAGAATCCCTCAGATCTTTTAAAATCAATTACTTCGCTACAGGAAGACAACAATAAACTGAAAAAAGAAATTGAACAGCTTAACAAATTAAAGGCTGCTTCTTTCAAGGATGATCTGATCAAGAATAAAAAAGAAATAAATGATATTAATTTTATTTCTGCCATTCTCGATACGGATGCGGGTTCGATGAAAAATATTGCTTTTGAAATTGGCAACGAAGTGGAGAATCTGTTTTTTATTGGCGGTTCTAAGTTGAACGGAAAGGCTTTATTGACTGTTTACATTTCGAAAAATATCGTTGAATCAAAAGGGTTAAATGCAGGTACTATTATCAGAGAATTAGGAAAACACATCCAAGGTGGCGGCGGAGGTCAAGCATTTTTCGCCACTGCCGGTGGGAAAAACCCTGAGGGATTGCAACAAGCTCTAACGGCTGCGGAAAAAATAGTGGCAGGCTAAAATGAAATTGCCCAAATACATAACGTTGTTATTGCTGGCCCTTATTTCATTGAGCTCAGCGGCCCAAACTTCAGATGCTAAAATTTCTACGCACACCTATAAAGACACCTTGCAATTAGATTTTTATAGTTCTCTATCAACACAGAATGGAGCTCCACCTCTGTTAGTGCTCTTGCATGGTGGAGGATTTGCCTCAGGTACAAGAAACGGAGTTAGCGAAGTACGTTTTTCTGAGATAATGGCTGAAAAGGGGTTTGCAGTGGCCTCGATCAGTTATAGGCTGACCCGAAAAAATGATCCTTTTAATTGTGATTGTGACACTGAAAAAAAACTGTTTTCATTTATCAGCGCCTGTGAAGATCTCTCAGAGGCAATTCACTTTATGACCAATGAAAAAAGCTTGTTTTTTGACAGAGAGACAATGGTGCTTGTAGGTAGTAGTGCCGGTGCTGAAGCCATTTTACACAGTGGTTTTATGGGTAATGATTATCGTTTTAATCATATTCCTAAGTTCAACATTTCTGGACTTGTTTCTTTTTCAGGAGCGATTTCAAATGCAGCCTATATTACCAAAAACAATGCAGTACCTACTTTATTGATCCATGGAAAAAAAGACAAATTAGTTCCCTATGCTACGGCTCCTCATCATTATTGCTCCGAAGATGCCTCAGGCTATCTGATGCTAGACGGGCCTCAGACCATTGCGGCTAAACTACATGAAATGGAAGCGTCATATATCCTGGCCTATGACAATGAAGGAGGTCATGATTGGGCTTTCAAAGCTTATAAGGAGGTTGAATTGATCAACAGATTTTTGAATGAGCTGGTATTGAACGATCAAAAAATACAGGAAACTGTTGAATTAAAAGCTGTAAAAGAATAAGATCCCAAAACATCCATGAAATTCAGAACAGAAATAACATGTAAAAAAGCATCGCAGCAAATTGACTATAGTTCTCAGGTTGTGCTGCTTGGCTCTTGTTTTTCTGATCATATGGTGGATAAGTTTGATCATTTTAAATTCAATCATTTCAGCAATCCATTCGGGATACTTTTTAATCCCTTTGCCATTGAAAAAGCTATCGAACAATGTGTATCAGCATCATATTACACAAAAGATCAACTGAATCAGGAAGGCGGCTCCTGGTTAAGCCTTGACCATCACAGTCAGTTTAACAACAGTGATCAGGATACAGTTTTGACTCGAATTAATCATCAAATAAAACTGGGACATACTGCTTTAAAAAATGCCAGCCATGTGATTATTACACTGGGAACCGCATGGGTATATCAATGGCAGGAAAATGGACAAACTGTCGGTAATTGTCATAAAATTTCTCAGAAAAAGTTTTCAAAAAGAATGCTTAGTGCAGAAGAGGCCAGTACTAGCTTAAGTGCCATGATTCAACAAATTAGATCTGTTAATAATGAGGTGAATTTTATTTTCACCTTAAGTCCTGTAAGACATTTAAAGGATGGCTTTATGGAAAACGCTCTAAGCAAAGCGGTATTGCTGCAAGCTATTCATCAAACCGTCACCGAAGCTACTGTTTCTTACTTTCCAGCATACGAAATAATGTTAGATGATTTGAGAGACTACCGCTTCTACAAAGATGATATGATACATCCAAATGAGGTAGCGGTAAATTATATTTGGTCCCTTTTTAAATCTTGCTGGCTGGATGAATCATCTCAGGAATTGATGGTTGAAATTGATGAAATTCAGAAGTCGCTGGCGCATCGACCCTTTGATCCAGATTCAAAGGCTCATAAGAGGTTTATCGAGAAACTGGATGAAAAAATAGCCAGGCTTCAAAGTAAACATCCTCAAATTAAATTCCATAAAAAAAGGAAGTGAATACACTTCCTTTCTATTTTTTAACTTTGAATGAATTATTTCATGCAGTTCACAACGCTGCCCCAAGGCCCGCCGTTAATTGCATCAACACCATGCTGTTTTAAAATTGTAGCTGCCGAACCACTTCTGGCCCCGCTTCTGCAACAAGTTATCACAGGCTTTCCTAAATTCTTAATCTCATCCAAATGACTTCCGATCGTATTCAATGGAATATTCTTTGATCCCTGAACGTGTCCTTCTTCAAATTCTTCGATAGTTCTCACATCGATCACTACTGCTCCATTTTGCAAATACTGCTCTATTGATGCAACACTTGTACTTCCTCCAAATAAATTAAATATTCCCATATCCTTTTATTAATTACTAATTTCCTGCAAATGTCTTAAAAATCCTTGATTTATGTGTAACGCCTGTTACAATTATTATACCATCTTTTATGTAATAGGTTAAAAAAAGTCATAAAATTCAATTTTTTTTTACCTATCTGGTAAAAAGCATCTCACGATATTTAACCAAGGGCCATAATTCATCGTCAATCATCAGTTCAAGTTTATCACAGTGATATCTGATCAATTCAAAATATGGTTTCACCTGATCGCAATACAACAAGGCCTTTTTCTCTTCGTCATCTGTTTTATTTGCTTTTTTTCGTTCTTCCACCATGGCACTGGTCTTAGAAGTAATCCCGGAAATATGTTCTGATATTTTTTTGATTAAATCCATCTGTTCCTTGGCAACGGTTTCAAATTCTTTTCCGAATACTTCTTTCAGGCCTCTCACATTCCTGATCAGGGTGTTTTGATAATTCACAGCTGTTGGAATCACATGGTTCATGGCGATATCACCTAATACCCTTCCCTCAATTTGAATCCTCAAAGAATAGGCCTCTAACTCAATTTCATATCGTGCTTTAAGCTCCGTCTCATTCATCACCTCCATCTCTTCAAACAAGTCTATGGCTTTTCTGCTAACTTTAGATTTAATAGCCTTTGGAGTTGTTTTATTATTACTAAGACCTCTCTTTTTGGCTTCAGCTTCCCATTCTTTTCCATAGCCATTCCCTTCAAACAAGATATCTTTTGACTCTTTGATATACTCTCTTAAAACATTAAAAATGGCTTCATCTTTTTTAAAGGCTTTATTATCGATCAATCTATCCACCTCTTGTCGAAAATCTTTTAATTGCTTGGCAACAATTGTATTTAAAACAGTCATGGAATTGGCACAGTTCGCCATAGAACCCACTGCCCTGAATTCAAATTTATTTCCCGTAAAGGCAAAAGGTGAAGTCCTGTTTCTATCTGTATTATCCAATAAAATTTCTGGAATTTTACCGATGACGTTTAATTTTAAATCCGTCTTTTCTTCCGGAGATAATTTACCATCCGTAACATTTTCAAGGTCCTTCAGGACCGCTGTCAGCTGCTCGCCGATGAATACGGACATCACCGCCGGAGGAGCCTCATTTGAACCTAGTCTGTGGTCGTTGCTGGCCGTGGCAACCACCGCCCGCATCAGTTCTTCATTTTTATAGATTGCCTTTATGGTATTAATAAAAAAGGTGAGAAACTGTAGGTTTCTCATAGGCGTCTTTCCTGGACTCAATAGATTGATTCCTGCGTCATTACTCAATGACCAGTTATTGTGCTTCCCAGAACCATTGATCCCTTTGAATGGTTTTTCATGCAGCAATACCTTTAACTGATGTTTTGAGGCTATTTTACCTATGATATCCATCAACAAGGCGTTGTGATCTACAGCCAGATTCGCTTCCTCATGAATCGGAGCTAACTCAAACTGATTTGGAGCTACTTCATTATGTCTTGTTTTAACCGGAATCCCAAGTTTGATACATTCTTTTTCAAGTTCGATCATAAAACTCATCACTCTTTGAGGAATACTGCCAAAATAATGATCATCCAATTGCTGGCCTTTTGCTGAAGTCTGACCCAACAAGGTTCTTCCAGTCAATACCAGATCCGGTCTTGAAAGCACCAGTGCCTTGTCTATCAAAAAATACTCCTGCTCCCATCCCAGGGATGCATTGACTTTTGAAACATTCTTATCAAAATACTTTGCTACCCCTGTCGCCTGTTTATCTATGGCATTGAGGGCTCTTAATAAAGGTGTTTTATTATCTAGTGCCTCTCCTGTATAAGCCACAAAAATTGTCGGAATACACAAGGTTGTCCCATAAATAAAGGCGGGGGAAGTGGGGTCCCATGCTGTATATCCTCTTGCCTCAAATGTATTTCGAATCCCTCCGCTCGGAAAACTGGAGGCATCAGGTTCCTGCTGTACCAATTCATTTCCTCCAAACCTCTCCAAGGCCTTGCCATCTTCTCCCAGTTCAAAAAAAGCATCATGCTTTTCAGCTGTTCCTCCGGTTAAGGGCTGGAACCAATGTGTATAATGGGTGACACCTTTTGAAATTGCCCAATTCTTCATGGAATTAGCCACCTGATCCGCTATTTTTCTGTCAATATTCGAACCATGCCTGATAGAATTCATTACCCCTTCAAACGCCTCTTTTGTCAGATACTGCTGCATGCTTTCTTCATTAAAAACATGGCTCCCAAAATACGCAGACCGGTTCTTCGATTCCTCCATGGGAATCAATTTTCTATGTAAAGTTTCTTGCAAGGCCCTTGATCTGAATGTAGACATACACTAATAATTAAATTTTAACGGGGTAAAAATACTGATTTTTTAAATGTACCCCCTAAAAAATTGGGTATTCATAAAAATAATATACATCTAAGTATATTTACCCCCAATATTTTTGATGTGAGGCATTTATAATTATATTTGCCTTCAAATTATTTAATCTAGAAATTTATGAGCAAAGCGAAATTAGAGTACATTTGGTTAGACGGACACCAACCTACTCAGGAGTTGAGAAGTAAGACTAAAGTCGAAGACGATTTTAGCGGTAAATTAGAGGATTGTAAAGTATGGTCTTTTGATGGATCATCTACTGAACAGGCTGAAGGTGGATCTTCAGATTGTTTGTTAAAACCAGTGGCTATTTATCCAGATCCTGTGAGGGACAATGGATGGTTAGTTATGTCTGAAGTTTTAAATGCAGATGGATCAGCACATTCTTCTAATGCAAGAGCAAGAATTGACGATGATGATAATGATTTCTGGTTTGGATTCGAGCAAGAATATTTCTTAATGGATATTGAAACCGATCTTCCACTTGGATTCCCAAGAGGTGGATTTCCTGGTCCTCAAGGTAAATACTACTGTTCAGTTGGTGGTAGATATACATGGGGTAGAGAATTTGTTGAAGAACACGCAGATCTTTGTATCGCTGCAGGATTGAACTTTGAAGGTATCAATCAAGAAGTAGCTCCAGGTCAGTGGGAATTCCAACTTTTTGCTAAAGGAGCGAAAAAAGCCGGTGATGAAATCTGGGTTGCACGTTACTTGCTTAACAGATTGACTGAGAGTTATGGTTATTATATTGAATTACACCCAAAACCTGTAAAAGGTGACTGGAATGGTTCTGGTATGCATGCGAACTTCTCAAATACAACCTTAAGAACTTGTGGTTCTAAAGAGACTTATGAGAAAATTTGTGAAGCATTCAGACCTGTAACGGATGAGCACATTGGAGTATATGGAGCATTTAACGATGAAAGATTAACAGGTCTTCACGAAACAGCACACGTTTCTGACTTCAGTTATGGAATCTCAGACAGAGGAGCATCTATCCGTATCCCTATCATTACTGTTGAGAACGGTTGGAAAGGTTGGTTAGAAGATCGTAGACCAGCTTCTAACGGTGATCCATATAAGATTGCAGGTAGAATTATCCAGACGGTTAAATCTGCTAAAATATAATTGATACGTATTATTGATTAGAAATAAAAAATGCCTTCCATTCGGAGGGCATTTTTATTTATATCAACATTACAATAAAAACAATGTAAGCACCTAGTAAAATCAGCCCTTCTCTCCATGAAAGTTTCATCCTGCCCGGAGCAAAGACCAAAGGAAAAATACTCAAGGCAAAAAACAGCATCCACAAAATGTCAAAATCTATTAAACCCGGATCACTGGCCCGCATGGGAGTTACCATAGAAGTAATACCGACAACCGCTAAAATATTAAAGACATTGGAGCCTAACAGATTCCCTAAAGAAATTGCCTTTTCTTTTCTAATCACAGCAACCAAGGAGGCAGCCAATTCAGGAACACTGGTTCCTATTGATATGATAGTTACTCCAATGATACGTTTACTCACACCAAAATCTTGAGCCAGGTTAACCGCACCTTCAATTAATAGTTCAGACCCACCCCATAGTCCTAATCCTCCAAGAAACAGATATCCTAAAGTTCTACCCATAGAAAAATCCTCATCATCCTCGGGCATTTCATCAATCACAGCCGTCTTTTGATACTTAAGCAGATAGACCAGAAAAACAACCAATAAGGTAAATAATACAGCACCTTCCCACCTTTCAACCGTTCCACCCGTTGATAAAAAAATATACAACATGATAGATGAGAACATCATAACAGGCCAGTCAATTGTATAGAAGCTCTTTTCCACTTTAATGGTGGAAATAATAATAACAATAGCCAGCACAAATCCTAAATTTGCAATATTTGAACCAATTACATTTCCTAATGCGATATCGGCATGCCCATCCATAGCAGCCTTCAAACTAACTATCAATTCAGGAGCTGATGTTGCAAACGAAACAACAGTCATTCCAATTACTATTTTAGGAATACGCATTTTCAGCGACATCGAAACGGCAGATTTCAACAACCAATTCCCCCCTAAAATCAAAATGCTAAATCCTGCAAGGATCAACAAGTAGTTCATCAACTAAAAATTTATGTAAATATAAGTCATAGAAATGAAGTCTGTTCAGAAAATTTTTCATGAAATTTTCTCCCTAAAAGAACACACTTATTAATTATATGTTAAATAACTATATTTTTAGTTACATAACTAAAAGATTAGTTTATATTTGATCCATCAATAAAAATATTCATGGAAAAACTGACCAATAAAGAGGAAGAAATTATGAGAGTTTTATGGAAACTCAAGCAGGCTTTCGTTAAAGAGGTTGTTGCAGAATTACCTGAACCCAAACCTCACTACAACACCATATCAACAGTCATCAGAAATATGGAAGAAAAAGGTTTTATAGGTCATAATGCTTTCGGCAAGACCCATCAGTATTATCCGGTGGTAAGCAAGGAAGCCTATAAAAAGACCTTTATGCATAAAACCATACAGCACTATTTTGAAGATTCTTACAAGAATGTTGTGTCCTTTTTTGCAAAAGAAGACAAGATCAGTGTCAGTGAATTAAAAGAGATCATCTCGATCATAGAAAAGAATCAAAAAAAACAATCTTAAGAATATGGAATATTTTATCAAGTTCTCGGCTATTCTTGGCTTGTTCTTTATTTTTTACAAGCTATTTCTCCAAAAAGAAACATTTTTTAATACCATAAGAGGATACTTTTTGATCGGAATAATAACCGCTCTTATTTTACCGCTCATAATTATACCCGAATATGTATATGTTGAAACTACTTTCGTAGATCAAATTGCGGCTTCTACCGCTGAAAATTCCGTGGTGAAAGAATCCTCTGAGTGGAACTTGATGCAAATTCTCCTGGGACTATATGCACTGGGTGTGCTATTTTTTGGAATCAGATTCTTGTTGCAGTTAGGTTCTCTCGCAAAATTTCTACTCAATTATCCAAAAACGAAAAGGAATGGCTATATCTTTATTGAAGCCAAGGCCTCAACCAGTCCGTTTTCATTCTTTCATTATATTATTTATCCTAAAGATCGGTTTAATGACAAAGAGCTTGATCAAATTATAGAACATGAAAAAATTCATGCTTCTCAGTGGCATAGTCTCGACATACTGCTGTCTCAGTTACTAATTATTTTCAATTGGTTCAATCCCCTTGCCTGGATGTATCATAAGGAAATTCAAAAAAACCTTGAATTTATTGCAGATCAGGGCGCTCAAAATTTAGATGGCAACAAGAAGTCTTATCAGTATCTGTTATTAAAAACGGTCACTCCTAATTATTCACTCGCATTAACCAGTAATTTTTATAACTCATTAATTAAAAAAAGAATCAATATGTTACACAAAGACAAATCAAACAAGATGATGTACTTGAAATTTATTTTTATCATCCCAGTCCTGATCGCTTTTGTATTCACTTTTAACACCAAAGTAATTGCCCAGCAAAAAACAACGGAAAAGGTAGAGTGGCGTACCGAACTCGAGGTAGAAGTTGTTACTAAAGATTTTCAAAAAAGTGATCTGGAATCCTTAAAAAGCAGACTCTTAAAAAAAGGAATTAATTTGAACTACAAGAAACTGAAATACAATGAGAACAAGGAAATTGTGGCTATTCATATTAGTGTATCCAATAAGCAAAACAACAAAACTCAAATAGAACAAATGGGCTCCGCTCCTATCAAACCGATCAGCATTAAATTTGACGACAAAGGTGCTCTTGCGGTTGGTAATTTAGAAGGAATGGAAGAGCATAATGTATTTGTTAAATCGATCTCTGGGGATGAAGAAGAAAATGTATTTGTCGTAAAGAGCGGCCAAGGGTCAAAGAACAAGGATGGTAACTATGTTTGGGTATCAGACAATGGTGATGAAACACATGTGAAAATTGTGAATGGTAAAAAAGTCATCGAAGAAAAACACGGTTCCCAATCTCAAAATGTCTGGGTTTCCAAATCCGGTGATACAACCGAAGTTAAAAGAATCGAAATTATCGAAGTAGATGAAATGCATGATGGAGAAAAAAAAGTCATTGTCAAAAAAATAAAAACGGATGGCCAAGAAGTTGACGTAGAGGTAAAAGTGATTGGTGAAGGCGATGACTCAGAAGGAAAAATGATGTTTATTAGTGATGACGGTGGTTCACCCCTTATTATTGTTGATGGAGAAGAATTGAAAAATGGCAGTATTGACGATATTGATCCAAATACCATCGAAACAATGAATGTTTACAAAGGTGATAAGGCTGTTGAAAAATATGGTGACAAGGCCAAAGATGGCCTTGTGGAAATCAAGACAAAAAAATAAGCTGAACGAAACATTGATATAAAAAAATCGCCTTTCTCAAGGCGATTTTTTATTTTTGCCACATGAAGAAACAAGTATTCAAATTTCTTGCCAAGACCAACAAACTGCTTTTACCAAGTTTGGGGAAACAAGAAGTAGACATGAGCAAGGCTAAAAAATGGCAAATGGCTTTAATTGGCTGGCGATATTATGTTACAAGGAATAGCCTAGATTAGATTTTTTTGTATCTTTAATAAAAAGCATTACCATGGATGATCAATCAAAACACATCAGATTTTTTACGGGCTCACTTATTGAAATTCAAAGGCTTCAAATTGACCTTGATGATCAGGAAATTCCATCGATGATTAAGAACAATTTTCAATCAGGTGTGAGAGCCGGATTTTATGGAGGTTCACCTTCACAGGTGGAGCTTTTTATCTATGAAGAAGACAAGATTAAAGCCCTCCCGATTCTTGAAGAATTCAAGAAACAAATGGGTATTTAATTTTTTTCAGATATTTTTTCTATTCTGCAAAAAAGAAATATATTTGCAGCCCTTATCAATAAGGCCTCGTGGCGCAACTGAATAGCGCATCTGATTACGGCTCAGAAGGTTACAGGTTTGAATCCTGTCGAGGTCACGAATGAATAGTTCAATAAGAAAAAACGCCAAGTTCACTTGAGCGTTTTTTTGTTTGAAGTATTCTCAAAGCGGAGCTTTGTCAGGAAGCTGAAAGCAATCCTGTCGAGGTCATGGATAAAATAAAACCCTTCGCTTTGCAGCGAAGGGTTTTATTTTGATGAGAATCAATATTCGCACTGATGTGGGTCAACATAATTCTGGCATAGACACTTTAACTTCAACAGAATAACGTTAAATAGATTGTCATGAAAGAAAATATTTTACGATTAGGACGGTTGTATTTATTCCTTATTCTCGGAGCTTGCTTTTCCTTTATTACCTGCAACTCGGATGATGATGATGAAATTGTAATTGTGGAAAAAACTTTTTTGGAAAAATTCGACGGTACAAAATGGGAAACTGTTGAGCCATTTCAAGGATCCAATATTTATCTACAAGTGAATAATAATTCCGGTATCCCCTTTGAAACCTGGAACCGTCCTGTGAATAACGAAGAAGAAACGTGTTATTGGCATCAGAACGACTTCATGGTTGAAAACGAGCATGATGGTGCAATGATAATCACAGAAAATTCAGGGAACCGATTGACTATTGCCAATGAAGCTCAGGAATTTTGGTGGACTATTGAAATTCGGGGAGACATATTAAAATTTGATGG
>NZ_JBPCUJ010000136.1:0-40971 GCF_051011215.1 Lutimonas sp. | reverse complement strand
TCTTCATCCTGATCACAGTTCTTCAAAGTAGTCTGCTCGTTTATATCAGGAACTTCCAGAATGGTAGCAACAACAATCCTTCGCTCACCAGTAAGACAATTGTCCTGAGAAGCCAGGACAAAATAATCTTCTGAACTTATTAAATCCGGTGTATAGTTATTGCCGATATGAATCGGCACCTCACTCACTTCTGAGGCAAACCAAAGAATTTCGGCATCGCCAGGTTGATCCTCAATTGTGTTTGCAGTTGCTCTTAATTCTACCTGTCCAGGACCACATCTTACTCCTCCAAAAACACTATCGATGGCATTGGTGAAAATTCTGGAATATGCTGAAAAGTCTGGAGCATCATCAGGCCCTCCATATCCATATTCAACTATATACCCTTTAGGCTGATAATTGCCAGAAGGTTCTCCGGTATTGCTTAAATCATTCCAGGATCCCGGTATGCCAACACCCGGAGCCGTTACATGCGCATAGTCCTCATCACCAAGGTTATTTGGTTCATTATTATTCCAAAAAGCAAACGCACCATTCGGAGCAAATCCATTTTGGGCACCTAACCAAAACACATCACCTGCTTCCGGTCCGGTAACCCATTCCCAGGTTCCTTCTAAAACAGCATCACTACCCCCAATCCAGCCCGCCCCACCAGCTTGCTCACTTGATAGTTTGGCTTCTTCACTTGAAGTAATTGTTGCTAAATACCCTGGTAAGCCATAATAATTAAGGTTTTCTGCAGACACCTTGGCCTGCTGCCAGGTAATACCAACAGCATCTATAAATTCGTAATAATGCCCTGTTGATGGTAAAAAGTTCGCATCACCTATGGTAAAAGAAAAATATCTTTCTCCATTAAAATCCGCATCTCTATTCAGAAATACAACATCTTTTACAGCCGCAATAATGTCATTGATTTCTAAAGGTTCTGCGTTCTTACTTGTTAAGCTTAATTTCCCTGTGATGGCATTCCAGGTATCTCTAATATTGTCCTGTTCCGTGGCTAGTTGTAATACATCAGATCCTCTTACATATCCGGAAGAGACTTGAATATAAAAGGCGTCAATGACGGTATTGTCAGGATTAATTAAATCAAAATCCGTAACAACATTTATCTCCGATAAAGGACAGTAATACTGATCTCCTTCCGCATAAATCTCTGGCGGATTTGATCCGGTTTGGCCAAAACCTGGCAACGAAACCAGGACAAGGAAAAACATAATTGAGGTACGCAAGAGGGGTTGCATTTTCACAGCATTCTATAATAGCTGTTAAAAGTAGTAATTTGAATTAAAACCTCTATTAATATCCAGCAAATTATTATAGCAAAAAGAAAATGAACGAATGGCTGTCTTTATTTTAATCGGATACTTTTGATTTGTAACTCAAAAGTTTCATCGGCCTTATTTCCAATTAAAAAAGATACTTCAGCAAGTGTTTCCCCTTCAAAATTCGGAAGATTCACGTTCCTTCCTCTAAAACGAGCTTCTAAGACATCGAAAGGAATCACGATTTCTTGCCACTCTCCATTAGTTTTGAAAGACTGAACATAGGAATGTCTTTGACTTGCTTCAGATTTTGTTCTGAATTGATAATTCTTACCATCTCCTTTAATATGTAAAACAAAATGCGAATAAGAATCAATGTTTAATTTCTTTAGACCACCTCGAACCATCGCAAAACCACCATTATTGGCGGTGGATACCGCACCTTTAAAAAGAGCATTATTATCATGAATACTCATACTGCCTTCTGATAATCCCCCCATCACACCATCATTTACGACCCACCATTCTATCATATCACGCTGATCTTCATCAAAAAGCACCCGTTGACCATTTACAAGACTAGTCATAGCTATATATATTATAATTACATATTTCATTGTTCATTATACGCTCCAAAAAGATCATACAATTTATTAGTTCGGTACTCAAAAATTTCTTTCAATTTAGGTTTCACCATGGTATTATGAAAAATATTACTGATAAATGAAAATGGCAACTGGTAATGCACAATATCAACCATTTCTGTACCGTTTTTAATCTCTTTTATAAAGTGTTTGTGGTGCCACATGGCATAAGGACCGATTCTTTGCTCATCCACAAAGTATTCCTGGTTTTGAACATAGGTTATTTCTGTTACCCAGTTCATTTTAATACCCAGTAATGGAGATACTTTATACGAAATAATTTGTCCAGGATACATTTTATCATCAGCAGAGGACATAATTTCAAAACCCATATAATCAGGAGTAATTAGTTTCAAATTACCCGGATCGGATAAAAATTCCCAAGCTTCTGAGAGCCCGACAGGAATTTTAATAGTTGCGGAGAGCTGATAGATTTGCCCTTGTTTCTCGAATTTCATAGTTGTGTTTTACCAATCAAACGGCTTGGAACTATCTCAAATGCCTGAGAATTCTTTTTCCCGTTCAGTGAATTTGTAGTCAACCTATTCACAATCAGTATTTTTTTCCCTTCACGCTATTCCAATCAAAAACACCCCCAAGGAGGGTGCTTAAATTAATATCAAATAAATTTTGGGAATTTAAATCGCCGATTACCATTTAAATGGTAACATGCATTTTTAATCTTGACTCAACTTTTTTCTTAATCGCAGTCAATCTTTTCATAAGATCCATCAAATTTTGATCTTTATTCACTTTGTAAATCTCATTGAGATTTAATATGAGGGATTTAGCTTCTCTCGATGCTAAAATTCTGTCATTTGTTGATTTTAAAGAAAGTTTTCTACTTTCAAATTCTAGGGCTTGTGCTACAACTTCCATAATTCGGGGGGATTAAAAATTATACCTTGTTATTATTATTTCTTTTAATGTCGTTTTAATTCTGTCATCCTTTCAAAAAAAATGCCAAAATTTTCAACTTTGTGTAATAAAGATACAAGAATGTATAGAACTATTTCTTAAAAAATTGATTGTAATAACTTATGACTTAATAGAATTTATCTATATCAGATCCAAATCCCTCTTCAATCGAAGAGCCCACGCACTTTTCAGCGAATGGGCTCTTAACCAAATTAACAAAAAACTCTCAATTGATGATTCATATATATAGACTGATCAAAACAGGTAATGTTAACTAGAAACCAAGTATTTAACAATTATTTAACCATTCAAGGCACATGACACAAATTCCAATGATCATAGGAAAGATGCCCTAAATTGCTGCATCTATCAAAAATAAAAGTTAAGCTTACATTGATAAAAACTATAAATGTTTGAATTCGAACCTTTTTTCCAGGTCCTACATGCTAGTATTTGATTTAATATCCTTTAAAGGTATATATGTAGCGAATTCTCAAAATATCGGTTGACCTGGGGTCAGCGGTATTAATCTCTTTTTCATAGCGATAATAAACACCAATTTTTCCAGCTTTTTTGAATTTGTAATCCGTTCCGAAGGTAATTCTGAATTTATTAAATTCATTTTCTTCGTTCTTTTCAGAATGGTGAAAGATCTCTGCGGACAATTGAGGGTCCAGCTTCCATTTTTTAAAATCGTATTCAGTACCCACTTTCAACCTGATATATTGATCAGCAAAATCTCCATTCTCGTTAGAAACTCCCAATTCATCCTTGTTCTGATACCTCAACCGATATCCCAGAGCTAAGCGGTTAATTTTATGCTTATAACTGGCATCTGCATGAATTCTTCCATGATTCTCGTAGCCTTGAACGGCACCGGTATTATCATTTTTTCTAATAAAACGTAGGCCTAATCCCACATCAAAATTTTTAAAAATTTCATACCCCCCTGTTAATTCAGCAAAATAGCCATCAATTTCAGAAGAGTTCTCTTTAAGCCTCATCTGGAGTTCCATGCCAGTTTTCCAGCGTTTGGTCGGTTTATAGCGAAGTTCTGCGGATGTCCAGGATTCAAAATCTCTTCGGTCCTCCTGGGCCCAACTTACCTGTCCCCAAAAAATAAGTGCCAGGATAATGCCCCCTATCTGATTTGCATGATTCCTTTTCTGAGTTTGTCTATAAAGCTTACTTTTCATTATAATAGTATATAGTAATGAGCGCAACATCTTTTAAGAAATCTACTTTACCTACTTTGATCTTGTTAATTTTCAATCCCGTTCGTAGTTCCAGATCTGACATTAATTCATTATTTCTGTCTGGTTTAATATTTTCAATTTTCTCATAAATTATTTCTTTTGTCAACTCATGTCTCAAAAACATGACCCTTTCAATAATTGTCAAAGAAGTTGCAACAATTAAGTTTGCTCCGATTATTTCCGCATAACTCATTTTTTTGTTGGCCAGAGAGTTTATTACCGACACTCCAATGACTACAAAAAGATAGGTCATTTCCTTAATGGCAATCGGATCGGTTCGATACCTTATGATGCCAAATATAGCAAACAGCCCCAGCGCCATTCCAATGTCCAGTTCATATTTCTTTAGGGTAAAGCAAAGAAAGAACACAATGATGCTTATCATAAAATATGTAAACAAATAATCTTTTCGTTTACTGGTTTCATAATAGAGATACCTGATAATATAAATCAGAAAGACCATGTTTATGATAAACCTGAAGATCATTTTATAAAAATCATCATCAAAAAGCGGGATATTTAAAAAATCCATAGTTATGCGGTTATTTTGTTAATATTCAATAGTTTTTGTTTAAATCGATTGTACTTTATATCCTTATAGGTACTGATCATTCCAATGCAATACTTACTTATTCTATATGGCAAAACACCTCTTTGTTTAAGGTTTTTGAAAACGGGAGAATCTCTATTCAGCCTTTTTTGTTTTAACTCAATAATTACCAAATCCTTAAACTTTATATCGCCACCTTCCTTGTTAAATGATAAATTTAGATCGATCGTTACACGCTCTTTTAAGGCCTTGTTCACCAAAGTGATTCTTTTAAAATGATTCTTTACAGTAGGTTCAAGA
Source organism: Lutimonas sp. (assembly GCF_051011215.1). Lineage (NCBI taxonomy): Bacteria > Pseudomonadati > Bacteroidota > Flavobacteriia > Flavobacteriales > Flavobacteriaceae > Lutimonas > Lutimonas sp. The sequence continues at coordinate 36,035 of NZ_JBPCUJ010000136.1, read as the reverse complement.
AAGAATTCTTTGTTTAAAATCTTTTTTATAAACCTATCATGATCAAAACCTGTATCCAAGCTCATGCTATCGAGCGCTTTTCTTTTTTTGATCGTATTCCCTTTTGCATCTTTTTGTTTTATTTCAAAAAAGAAACTGTTGCTGTCTATATAATTTCTAATTCTTATTTTGACACGTCTTATTTTTCTATTGTGATGGTCTTTGTAAAATTTCCTTTCAGGCGTGTCATAATATTGAGATTCATACCGCATCATTCTTTGACCATCAATTTCTAAAACCTGATAAAAATTAGTAAGGCCAGATAAAAAAGAATCCAGTTTTGACTCATTCATAATGAATTTAGTATCCATTCTTTTTAACAGAGAAACACTGTCCATTTCCTCCAATGATATTGGATGAAACCTTTCTATAGAACTAAGTATTTTCATATGTCAATTCTGAATTTAATCACTTTAAATAATTCTTTTATGACCTTGCTAATTGATAACCATAAAACAGTCATATTATTGTTTAATTAAAGGGTTTTCATGCAATTAAAAATGTCTACATTATTATCACTATTTTCAATGAGTCATTTCTATAAAATCATCTTTTGGAGTTCAAATATGACAAAAAAATAGTATCCTAAAACAAGTATTCAGAAAAAAGCATAAAATATTCTTTCAAATCCCTTTGAAGGACTTGACAAACTTCCATCCTGAAATAAAAACAAGAATCGATAAGGATCCTCTTAAATGATTAATTAATCTGATGTAAGAGAAAATCATAAATGAATATTACCTATTTTTGCCTGATAAAAAATAAAATTGACATGAATGACACAATGAATGGCGTGAAGAAGATTTTACTAACAGCTTTATTGATGCTTAGTTTTTCTATCAATGCCCAGACTCTTTCAGAATTATATCAAAAGGTAAACCCCGCTGTAGTAGTTATACTTACAGAGCAAAAAGAACTCGTAAGCTCAGGCAAAACAACTCAAACGGTAACTGCTGGTGGATTAGGCTCCGGGTTTATGATTTCAGACACCCAAATAATAACTGCTGCCCACGTTGTGCAGGTAGCAGAAAAAGTAAATGTTCAATTTTTGGATGGTGAAACCATACCGGCTAAAGTGATTTCAGCGTATGCCACGGCAGATGTTGCCTTACTCGAATTAATCTGGCCAAAAAAAAATGCGGTTTCTTTAAAACTTGCAGATTCTAATTTGGCAAAAATTGGAGAAAAAGTATTTGTAGTTGGTGCTCCTTACGGACTGGGACATTCACTTTCTTCGGGTTATATCAGTGGTATTATAAAAGATAAACACAGCAAAAATCCATTTACCAATTCAGAATATATTCAAACCGATGCCGCAATTAACACTGGTAATTCAGGAGGCCCCATGATCAATATGAAAGGTGAAGTTATTGGTGTTGTAAGTAATATCCTAACACAGTCCGGAGGATTTCAGGGAATAGGATTTGCCTCTTCCTCGAATATTACAAAAGAATTATTGTTCGAGAAAAAAATTCTTTGGAATGGAACTGACCTCATCCCATTAACGGGTAAAATGGCTCAGATTTTTAATCTACCTCAAGAGAGTGGTTTGTTGGTTCAGCGTGTTGTTAAACTATCACCTTTCGGAGTCCTCGGCGTTGAAGATGGGGATATTGAAATGACAGTGAATGGAGAAAAGTTAATTGCAGGAGGAGATATCATCTTATCCATTAATGGCGTGAAATTTGAAAGTACAGATGAATCACTTTTAAACATTGCCAAGGTTATGGAAATTAAAGGCGAAAATCAACCCTTGGAAATAGTAGTATTCAGGGCCGGTAAAAAGGTAACATTAGGACGCAAATAAGCATCCTTATCAAGGATATCAAATAAAGAAGAGGTTTGTCACAACCTCTTTTTTATTGCCCTAAAAACAAGGTCACTTCTTCTGCGAACGTTTCCGTATTTTTCGTGTTATTATGATCTCCGGAAACAATTTTAAGTTGCGCTTCTGGAATAAGATCAGCCAACGCTTTTGGATCCCCGTTGTCTTTATCCTGATCCCCGGCGATCACCAGCGTTTTAACTTTTATTCTGCTTAATTCCTCTTCACTGGTAACTGGTTGAAATTCTTGCAGAAAACCCAACACTTTCAAATCTGCACCAATTGATTGTGCATATTCAATGGCGCCTTGAGTCATCTCATTTGGCGGTTCTTTTCCACTAAAGGCTTTTTCAAATAAAATACGTCTCGACCAATCCGGATTTGTAAAATCCTTGCCCATACCACCTAATACTGCTTTTGTAATTCTCGATTCATCGACCAGTAATTTGGATAATACAATGGCGCCTCTTGAATAGCCGATCGCCATATACGAACTTAGATTCAAATGATCTGCCAGGGCTTTTAAATCTTTAATTTCAGCATCATCTGCATAAAACGAAGCGACTTGAGGACGGTCTGAATTCCCATTACCTCTTAAATCCGGAATAATCACCCGATACCCTTTTTTTACTAATTCTTTTTTCAAAACAGCATTATTCCATGAATTTCCTGAAGAAATAAAACCATGAATCAGTAGTACAGCCTGACCAGAACCTGAATCTTCATATGCAATATTGGTTTGATCAAAACTTTTAAAGTATTCTTGAGCCTGACAATGTATACCCATAAACAGAAAATACACAGCGAATATCTTAATTTTCATTGTTCAATAATTTTTCCATTTGAAATTCGGGATGGGCACTATTTCTAAATCCTCTTTTTTTATAAAACTCATGTGCGTCATGCGTGCCAAGTTTAAAAGTTTCTATATCAATCAAATCTTTATGACTCAGGATGTAATCCAATAATTCCATGCCATACCCTAAGCCATTGAATTCTTCAAGAATAAAAACATCCATTAAATAAGCAAAAACGGAGCAGTCTGTCACAACCCGAGCAAAACCAATTTGTGATTTGTTTAAATAAACACCAAAGCATATTGAATTATCAATACTGATTTTAATTGTTTCAGAACTTCGTTTATTCGCCCAATAGGTTTTTTGCAGATAGTTAATGATTATATCGAGGTTTAATAAGTCCTTATCTGTACTTATAGTAATTTTATCCATTCCTATTGATTCTTTTACTTGCCGGGCAATTCCTTGCAACCTTCTTTTTTTCTCGTATCCATCAAATGCATTATTTTCCATTTCCCGGAAGCATCTTTTGCCAAATGGAATGCATCCACACCACAATGACTAAAATCACTCCCTAGGTAAAACGCATATTCGGTCCAGACCTGAGCAATTCCCATAGACAGTTCAATAGTTGTATCCCATATTTTTTCATCCCAAATTTTATCATGAGGGCTTCCGACCGCTTTTAAAAAAGGAGCAAGTGCACCTTTTTTTAAAACTAATTCACCATCCTTATCCGTATAGGATGTATACATCTGCACGTCTTTCCCAAATAGAGCTCCTACCTTTGCGCTATCTCCTTCTCTCATCCCATCAAACAAATCGATGATCACTTGTTTCACTTCCTTTTTTTCTTGCGTCAATAGCTCTTGTGCATATACATTTCCCAACAAGAATATTGCCATCACAGTAAATAATGCTTGTAACTGTTTCATTATCCTCAAATTATAGTTTAAATTAGTACTTGTTCAAAGTTAACCAAATATATACATGATAAAATTATTAATGGCAGTATGCTCTTTCTTGATATTTTCCAATGCACAACTGTACTGCCAAACACCTGAATATTTAAAAGAGAAATCTGAAAAAATTGAAGCGGGTTCTCCCTTTACAAAAATTATCAATCGTGAATTACCAGCTGATATCGTATACGAAGATGAGAGTATTATCGCGTTTGTTCCTTTAAGCAAACAAGCTAAGGTGCACTTATTGATTGTGCCTAAAAAGGAAATTGAAACACTGAATGAAGCTCGACAGGAAGATGCGTTATTGTTGGGCAACATGTTGTTGATTGCTGCTAAACTGGCAAAAGAGAATGGCATCGAAAATTCAGGATATCGCATCTCTTTAAACCTGAATGAAGATGCCGGTCAATCAGTTTTCCATATTCATATGCATCTATTGGGTGGCAATACCCTTGGTCCTATGGTTGATCGCATAGATTGATGTCATTAGGTATCCTTATAAACTTTAACACCTCACTTTATGATGAAATCAAAACTTATTTTAATAATTGTTTTTTTCTTATTACTTACAACAACCCAAAATGCGCAGACGGATCAACCTGTCAGTGAAGGCCCCTTTGATCAGTTAATTATAAGAGGAGTTACACTGATCAACGGCAACGGAGCTCCGCCAACCGGACCTGTAGATATCGTGGTTGAAAAGAATGTAATCAAAAAAATAAGAACTGTAGGCTACCCAGGTATTCCCATCAAGGATGAGAATCGTCCCCAATTAAAAAAGGGAGGAAAAGAATTGCATGCTGAAGGAATGTACCTGTTACCCGGTTTTATTGATATGCATGGTCATATCGGCGGCAAATCACAAGGTGCAGATCCTGACTATGTTTTTAAACTTTGGATGGCACATGGCATTACGACCATAAGAGAACCCAGTGGACGTGGGTTAGAGTTCACCTTAGCGCTAAAAGAACAGAGTCAGAAGAATGATATTATAGCGCCTCGAATAATCTCATATACTGCTTTTGGACATAAGAGTGAAAACTTCAACCCATTGAATGATCAGGAAATTAGCAGCCCGGAACTGGCCAGAAAATGGGTCAGAGCAAATGCAGAGGCTGGTGCCGACGGAATCAAATTTTTTGGTGCAGCGCCGGAAATCATGGAAGCGGCCCTTGATGAAAATAAAAAACTAGGATTAGGTTCAGCCTGTCATCATGCTCAGATGAGTGTAGCCCGCTGGAATGTTTTGCATTCTGCCCGGGCAGGATTAACTTCTATGGAACATTGGTATGGGCTACCTGAGGCTCTTTTTGAAGATAAAACAGTACAAAACTACCCCTTGGATTATAATTACAACAATGAACAAGATCGTTTTGAAGAAGCCGGAAAGTTATGGGAACAAGCAGCAGCTCCTTTTTCCGATCACTGGAATAATGTGATGAACGAACTCCTTAGCTTAGATTTCACGCTGGATCCTACCTTTAATATTTATGAAGCCAGCAGAGACTTACACAGAGCCAGAAGAGCTGAATGGCATGAAACCTATACCCTGCCAGAACTGTGGCAGTTTTATCAACCCAGTAAAATTTCACATGGATCTTATTGGCATTATTGGGGAACTGAACAAGAAATAGCCTGGAAAAAGAACTATCAATTATGGATGACTTTTGTTAATGAATATAAAAACAGAGGTGGCCGGGTAACCACAGGGTCCGATTCAGGTTTTATTTTCCAATTATATGGTTTTGCGTATATCAGAGAATTGGAATTACTCAGGGAAGCAGGTTTTCATCCTTTGGAGGTTATACGAGCTGCAACTTTAAATGGTGCTGAGGCTTTAAATATGGATCAAAAAATAGGTTCTGTTGAAATTGGAAAAATGGCTGATTTTGTAATCGTAGAAGAAAACCCGTTGGAAAATTTAAAAGTATTGTACGGAACCGGAGCAATAAAACTGACAGATGACAATGAGGTCGTGCGCGTTGGGGGTGTCTTATATACAATAAAAGATGGAATTATCTATCATTCGAAAGCGCTCTTAAACCAGGTTAAGATGATGGTTGATGAGGCGAAAACAAACACAGACTTTAAGATCCTACAACCAGGAATGAACCAATAAACGTTTCTCTTATTTTTTTTTAATGATTTTTTTTAATACCACTACTCTATTAGAAATTAAGCACTTATAGTTAAATATTTGTTAATATAGTACTTTGTTTAACATAGTACTGTAACAAAACATTAGTTTTAGGCGTCTATATAGTAGAAACCAATTAAAAACAATTTATTATGAAAACTTTTTTAAGCACCCCCACAGAATCCGAATCAAGAAAATATGTTACATTTTCAAACTTTCGCAATACGAAGAGAATCAAATGGTCAGAATATAGAAATTTTGCACATTAGATGAAATTAAGTATCACTATACAAACAACCTATCATGACAACAACTATTAATATTTCGACAACACAGGCCAGAGAGCATTTGTATTTTACGGATCATAAGTATACAAAGCGAGTCAAATGGTCAGAAAACAGACATTATGGATTATAGAGATTATATACCACCCTAGTAAAACCTATTCAACAATTTGAGTAGGTTTTTTTTTGTAATAAACTGAACATTTGATTTCTACTTTACTCATTTTAAAAGAATTACCTATCTTTAATATCAATTAACTTAATTCATTACCTATGTCTGACTCAAAAAAGAAACCTGAAATTGCCTTTTGGATCATTGGCATCATCGCATTGATATGGAACTTAATGGGTGTTGCTGCCTATCTCATGCAGGCATATATGACAGAAGAAGACCTACTAGCTTTACCCCTGGAAGAACAGGCATTGTACGCCGATATTCCCGCCTGGGTAACTGGAGCCTATGCATTGGCAGTATTTGGAGGTGCACTCGGTTGTATATTGTTATTGCTTCGCAAAAAATTGGCTACCGTTGTATTTATAATATCATTTGTAAGTATTGTGGCTCAAGCATCCTATAATATTTTTATGTCGAGCGCTTCTGAGGTTTATGGCCCTGCCGCATTTATCATGCCTGTCATGGTCATTATCATAGCCGCCTTTTTAATTTGGTATTCAAAAAAGAAAGAGTCACAAGGAATTTTAAGCTAGTATCCTTTAAAAAAAATCGCAAAAACTTATCCAATACTATGGATAAGTTTTTTTTTATTCTGCTATTTTAATCTAAAAAATTACATCCATTTTTATATTTTGCACAGCGATTAATTAGTTGAAATGAAAGTTTGTATTGCTGAAAAACCTAGCGTTGCAAGAGAGATTGCCAAAATCTTACAAGCCAATACCAAAAGAGATGGATATTTTGAAGGTAATGGCTATGCCGTTACTTATACATTTGGACATCTATGCACACTTTTTGAGCCAAACGATTATAAGCCATATTGGAAAAGATGGGATTTAAATAACCTGCCGATGCTTCCTGAGAAATTCAATATCAAAGTCAATTCTGATGCCGGAATTCAAAAGCAATTTGGAATTATAAAAGGCTTATTTGAAAAAGCGGATGTTGTCATTAATTGTGGTGATGCTGGTCAGGAAGGTGAATTGATTCAACGCTGGGTGATGATGGAGTCTGGTTATACGGGTAAATCACAACGACTTTGGATTTCTTCACTGACTGAAGAAGCCATTAAAGATGGATTTAAAAACCTTCAACCGGCAAGTGATTACGATCAGTTGTTTTATGCAGGTTATTCCCGAGCGATTGGGGATTGGCTCTTAGGAATGAATGCCACGAGATTATACACTTTAAAATACGGAAAAGACCGACAGGTATTATCGGTAGGGCGTGTACAGACTCCTACCCTTGCCATGGTGGTGGATCGCTATCGAAGCATACAAAATTTCAAACCTGAGCCCTATTGGGAATTGCAGACTAGCTATCGAGAAACCCTTTTCAGATATGAAGAAGGACGGTTTTTAAATCAAGAAGAAGGAGCTTCTATAGCTTCCAAAGTGAAAGAAGATGCATTTGAAATTACCAAAATTCAAAAAAAGAAAGGAAAGGAATATGCCCCAAAACTGTTTGACCTGACCGGTCTTCAGGTATACTGTAACACTAAGTTTGGATTCACTGCGGATCAAACTCTTAAAATTGCTCAGAAACTTTACGAGCAAAAACTTGTTACCTATCCACGAGTGGATACAAGCTTTTTACCGAATGATATGTATCCAAAAATTTCAGGAATACTAGGTAAACTATCTAAATATAAAGAACTAACATCCCCGTTATTGGGTAAAAAGATAAAAAAATCAGCCAAGGTTTTTAATGATAAAAAGGTAACCGATCATCACGCCATTGTTCCTACAGGGATTGAATCATATCTTTCTCAGGATCATCAAAAAGTGTATGATATAATTTGCAGAAGATTTATAGCCGCTTTCTATCCTGATTGTGATGTGGCCCATACCCATGTTCAAGGGGAGGCAGCTGCTATATCATTTAAAACAAGTGGAAAGCAAATTGTAAACATGGGATGGCGAATAGTTTTTGAAACTGTTACAACAGAGCCTGGAGCTGAAAAATCTTTGTTACCCGCTTTTGTTACAGGTGAAAAAGGTCCTCATGAGCCTTCTTTTTTAGAAAAAGAAACAAAACCTCCAAGTCAATATTCCGAGGCGAGTTTACTGAGATCCATGGAGACAGCCGGTAAAGACATTGATGATGACGCCATGCGCGACTTGATGAAAGAAAATGGAATTGGAAGACCATCGACCCGTGCCAGTATTATTGAGACCTTATTTCGAAGAAATTATATTGTCAGAAACAAAAAACAGATTCTGCCAACCGCCACCGGAATTGACCTGATAGATACCATTCAAAACGAATTATTGAAATCTGCTGAACTGACGGGAAGCTGGGAAGGGAAACTCAAAGAAATAGAAAAAGGAAGCTATAAGGCCGGCTCATTTATCAGACAGATGAAACAAATGGTTGATCAACTGGTATATGAAGTAAGGTCAGATAACAGCAGCAGAACCATCTCTTCCGTTTCAAATGAAACAAAACCAATTGCGAAAAAATCAAAAGTAGTTTCCAGGCAACTTGTTGGACAGATTTGCCCTGTGTGTAAAAAAGGGCAGCTGGTAAAAGGTTCAAATGCTTATGGTTGCAGTGAATTTAAAGAAGGCTGTACATTATTATTACCCTTTTCTTTTATGGAAAAGAAAATGTCTGAAAATCAGTATATTCGATTAATATCAAAAGGTGAAACCGTTCAATTGAAAGGTTTTTTGCAGTCCGGAAGTAAGGTGAATGGCAAATTGAAACTGAATGAGCTGGGGCAATTGGTTTTTATGGAAAAGGAGCTGAAACAAAAAGTTGAAAAAGAAAACGCTTGTCCAAAGTGTCAAAAAGGACGCCTCTTAAAGGGTAGCAAGGCCTATGGTTGTAGTGAATTTAAAAATGGCTGTGATTTTCTTTTTCCCTTCGATACCTTAAGAATGCTTGCCAATGGTCAGGAGTTAACAAAAACAAAGGCTTTGGAAATACTGTCTAACCCCAATAACTGGGCTAATTAATCTATTAAGGAAGCGCCGTTAAGATCAGTTGTTAAAACCTCGCTCATATAATCAAAATATGGACGCAGCGCCAGAAAGGAATCTTTAACTTCATTCAAAAAATTTGTATCCAACACTTGCTTGTCGGAGAATTTTCTAACTGCCACAAAGCCTTTTTTACGAATTAAGTCAATGGCAGGATCATCTTTTTGAAACCCTTTAGGAGCCGTTTTTAACTCATCTCCTACCAATTCACCATTAAAATATTTTTTGAAATTTTCTTCTGATAATATGGATCGGATTTCTTCATCTCCAAATTCGAATTCTTTTCTGATTCGAAACAGATCTTCTTTATTGGGTGCCCAAAAACCTCCTGCCAGAAAAGATTCTCCAGGTCTGATTCTCAGGTAATAACCGCCTCTTAACCTGTTTGTTTTCCTGCTAAAAGAGCCCGCAAAATGAGGATTATAAGGTGTTTTATCTTTAGAAAATCTAACATCTCTATAAATTCTGAATAACTTAAAATTGTCAATTTCATCCTCTTCTTCCAGTCCTTGACGAACTTGATCATAAAAAGACTTGGCCTCAAGTTGAAGGGCTTTAAATTCATTCTTGTGCTCTGAAAACCACTCCCTGTTATTGTTTTTTTTCAATAATTTTAAAAAGTCCAATATTTCTTTCATCAATACTTTATTTAAGTCGCTTAAAATTAAGGAATTATTTTAAAATCAATTTTGTTTTTGAAGCAGCCTTTCAAAGTCTTTATTTCTAAAAATGGAAACAAGACTGATCATAATCAAAATAGCGACCGTTACATATACAAAATTGGGAATGGGTACCGGATCACCCGTGGCATAAGAATGAAGACCTGTTAGATAATAATTCACGCCAAAAGAAGTCATTGCAATAGAAGAAAATGCAAAGGTACTTGCTATACTAAGTATCAGTTCGGAATTCAACTTAGGAATTAATCTCATATGAAGCACAATGGCATAAACAATAATACTAATAAGTGCCCATGTCTCTTTCGGATCCCAGGCCCAATAACGTCCCCAGGATTCATTGGCCCATACACCTCCCAAAAACGTTCCAATGCTCAGAATAAATAAACCAAGCGTCATGGACATTTCATTGATATAAGTGAGTTCTTTTATTTTAATATCCAACACTTTTGCGTTAGAAGGCCTTTTAAAAATAATCAAAACCTGCGCCATTATGCCTAACAAAGCAGATAAGGCAAGAGGTGCATAACTGCTAATGATTGTTGCCACATGAATCTTTAACCAGTAAGACTTTAATACTGGCATTAAATTGGTGATTTCAGGACTTAACCAATCAAGGTAACTAACAAACAGCAAGGTTCCTGTAAAAATACTTGCCAAGGGTAAGGTGAAATCAGATTTTCTGAAAAATACTAGTCCAAAAAACAACAATGACCAGGCGACAAACACAAGCATTTCATAGCCATTACTCCAGGGCGGATGACCCGCTATATACCACCGAAGAATGAGATTAAAGGAATGAATTAGAAAAACGATGAGTGTCAGTAAAATCAACAAGTTCATGAACATCTGCAAACCTTTGGATTTCATAAATATCTTTGTGATGGCTACCAATAATAAAAGCAGGCCTATGCAGAAATATGCCTGAAACAACCAGAAGTTCAAATTCAATTCATTATACCATAATTCGGCTGAAATCTGGCCCTCAGAGGGAATAATATCCGCCGCCAAAACATCTTGATACTTTTTTATGTATGCAAGTTTATCTTCCGCCTGAGACCAATCTCCGGTGGTTTTGGCCTCCTGGATATTTATAAAATATAAAGGAATAATCCCTTGAGCAAATCTGGCATCATCTTCATTAAAATCTGTGAAATCATGGTTGGGGTTGTACCAGGTTTTAGATGGGTCATCCTTTTTAGGGAAAATTTTCAAATAATTACCAGAGAGCACATTAAACAATAGATTAAATCGCTCATCAACCTTTAAAATCTCTTTGTCATATTCGCTGCGTTCCCCGGGCTTTTTCTCATTTGCCTTTAAAACTTCCTGTTCTAAAATATAATCCCGATTATCATCCAGTAACTGGTTGAAAGAAATTAGATTATTTTTATTTGTAGTCAGATTCTGAAACGTAACGCCACCTTTCTTTTTATCTATTTTGATCAGTGGGATTTCATACCATTTTCCAGGGTCCAAATGAATCGCTAAAAAAACTTGATTCGCATCCAGTTTCAACTCATCTCCTTTATAATAATTCTTTCTGGAAACCTTTCTCAGAAATTCTGAAGCCAGTGTGTTCAAAGGTTTTATTCTTCCATCCAGATCCTGTACCATTAATGTTCCAAAAAGAGCTGCATGAGATCTCTCTACTTTTTGAATACCCAATATACTATCAATAGGTAGCGGAACCTGTCCATTTTGAGCTTGTGACAAAAAGGAAAAACTAGAACATAAAATGACGAGTATGATTGTTTTTGACTTCAGTTTTGCCAGGCGTTTACTGATCAAATTAAATCTCGATCCTCTAGAAAAAAGAGTCAAAAACATACCTAACCCCATTAAAACATATCCTATATAGGTAATTACAGTCCCAGGCAGATCTTTATTAATTGCCAATACTGTTCCTTTTTCATCACTGTCATAGGATGCTTGAAAAAAACGATGTCCCTTATAATCCAACACATGATTCATATAGATACGAAAGTCTTCTTCTGTATCGCCATCAAGAATGGTTACTTCACTGGCATAGGATGACGGACTTGTTGAACCTGGATATTTTTCCATTTGAAAATCACGAAGCTTTAAACTGAAATCACTAGGAACAGCCAAAGCTCCATAGCCAAATTCAACCTCCTTGTCACCAATGGTAAGTCTTTTAAAAATCGGTAAATACCCGTGTTTATAAACCACGGCAACTTCTTGGTGATCCCCGTTTGATTCTAGATCAAATAGGATGATATCATCAATCCTTTCATCATTATCCTTTGGTTTCTTGGCTGCGGATTTCCATACCAAAGATCCATTTTTTTCATGTTTGACAGCTACAAAGGAAAAATCATGAAAACGATATAAGGTATTCATTTTCAAATCATACCATTGTTCAGCATCGAGCATGCCTGCGGTCTCGGTTGCCATGGTAAAAAAGTCGATCGACTCAGAAGATTTGATTCTTAAACTGTCATTGACCTCCCGTATCTCTATTCCGTTTGAAACTTCGCTCTGAAAACCAATTTTATGGGCATGTGTACCAATAGATGTAGCACTTCCCTTTGGAATATAGATAGATTCTCTGCCATTTCCGGCTGAGAGAACCAATTCTAAAAACGCCTGACCTTTTGCATCTTCTGAGCTGATTAATTGCTCTCTCGCATCTGCTATAAATTCTTTGAAAGCGATACTTAATTCAGTACCTCCAATATCCTGTTTGATACTAACATTATTATCTTTTATCGGCGAAAAATAAAGCTCTTTTTGTAATAGTTGATTTGGTTCTACACCTAGTTGGTTTATCTGCAGGTAATTCTTATCAGAAATCATGGTATTACTTGAAGCTCCTTCTCTAATCCTCATGATTCCTTCGAAGCCTGTATAACGACTCACTCCTGCTCCAATTAAAATAATGATAAAGGCCAGATGAAACAGCAACACCGGCCATTTTTGTTTGCGATATAACTTATACCTAAAAATATTGGCAATAAAATTACCCCCTAACAAAACCATCACCATTTCAAACCACCAGGCGTTGTATATGACGGTTCTTGCGGTTTGTGTTCCGAAATCATTCTCCACAAAAGTAGCCGTCGCCATTGCAGCCGCAAACACAAACAAGAGCGTTAGCGCCATTTTAGGTGAAAATAGAAATGCAAAAATTGATTTCATTCTTTATATACATTAAAAACCTCATAGATATATACCTATGAGGTTTGATAGTTATGTGTTGTAAAAATTATTCTGAACCAGCCGGGACAGCATCCATTTTGGCTTCTCTTGCCTTGGCCTCTTCCAGCCAAACTGGTATTACCTCTTTTTGAAACTTTTCTTTTTCGGCTTGTAACTTATCCATATCTAAGCCAACATATTTCTGGGCTTTCGCTTTGGTGCCAATATCCGGCATATCAATGGCCTTATTATGCCCCAACGAAGCCAATAATCGTGTCAATTTTATTCTGGCTTCCTGAACTTTAGTCATTCCTGTTGCATACACTCTGGCAATCTCTACAGGTGAATGAAAGGAACCACCATGAGAAGCTGCTCCATAATCCCATCTCCATTGTGCATGTCTGATATCCTGTAAAATCTCAGCCATTTGTTCTTCAGTTGCACCTAATTCCCAAGCTTTTTCAGCTTCCAAATGAGCCAGTACCAAATCATCTTCTAGCGCAAGTCTTGTTTCTGCCGATTTCTTTTGCCTTGAATATACATTTTCAATCAATTTATTTGTTTCCTGTCTGTGACATACCTGACAGGAATTCGCTACATTGTTTAAAGGCGACTGAATATGGTGATCAGTAAATTTCTGACCGCCCTCACTTTTATAAGGCATATGACAATCCGCACAGGAAACTCCTCTGTCCGCGTGAACTCCGGTGAGATAGGTTTCATACCCTGGGTGCTGTGCTTTTAGCATTGGAGCCTTACTTAAGGCATGGGTCCAGTCACTGAAATTAATGTCGTCATAATACTTCTCCATATCCTCAGCAGAAGTTCCGTTTTTCCATGGAAATACCAAATAAGGAATGCCTTCTTTTCCTGGAATATTTTTATTAAAATAGTACTCAACGTGACATTGTGCACAAACTAAAGATCTCATTTCCTGATGTGTTGCATGCGTAATATCTTCACCCATGGCCTCAAAAGCTTCGACCAGAGCAGGTCTTGAAATTTGAAGGCTCATGTCATTTGGATTATGACAATCCGCACACCCTATGTTATTTACTACTTCACTTCCTTTTGATGCCCATTTTCCTGAATAAAATTCGTCAATTCCCTTTTCATTCATTAACCTTGGTACATCAGGACTTTTACAGGCCCAGCACGTACTTGGCATTGGTCCGTCATTTGGTCCGGTCGGCCCACCTGTTCTTAAGGTATTCCTTAAATCATCGATCGCGTAATAATGTCCTCTTCCCTGGTTGTAATCCTTGGCGAAACCATATCCTGCCCAAAGAATTACCAAATTCGGATCTTCTTCCAAAAGGTCAATCATATGACTCCCGCCCTGATAAGAGGCAAAGTTTGTATCCAATGTTTGCAAATATGATTGGTATTCTTTTGGGAAATTCTTACCCCATACATCGTTTCGAGGTTCATTTTCGCTTATCTCTACCTTAGGCGTATAAGCAAACTTGGCTTCATTTTTTCTGTTTATTACGCTTGAAGCAAGCATTCCTAAAAGGAATACAACTACAGCGGTCACGATAAATAAGATCCAATTCTTCATATTAGTGATATTTTTATTTATTCATTTCATTTTGCAACCAACCTGGAATTACATCCTTTTCCGGATCCGTTGGTATAGGCGCGATTGTATATTTAGTACTTGCCAAACCATGTACCTTGCCGTGTGGCACCTCACGATGACAGTCCCAGCATTGCCTTTTAGTTCTGTTTTCTGCGTGATTATCTAGCCAGCTTGACAATTTTACATCGGTCACTTGATTGCTATGACATCTTATACAATTATTGTGTACCACTTCCTGCGACGCCTCTTTCATTTTAATCACCTGAGGTTCCTGACGAAGTGTAAAAACTGTAGCGTGGTATAACCCATCCTTTGCCTTAAAAAAATATTTATTAGCTATATTGTTATGAGGAACGTGGCAATCATTACAGGAAGTTGCCTCTCTGTGGGAACTGTGCATCCAGCTATTGTATTCTGAAGTCATTACGTGACAATTGACGCAGGTCTTTGGATCATCTCCCATATAAGAGATAACTTCTGATTCTTTGGCTAAAAAAGTGGAAAGTCCAACAATAGTACCAAATATAACAATGGCATACGGAAGCCAACGAGATTGATATGGAAGGAAATTAAAAGCCAATTATTTTAGTTAGTTTTGAAGTGTAAATATAATCAAATCCTTTAAAGCAAGGCAATTCAGATAATATTTATTTTGAATTTGTTCCTACTTCCATAAAACATTCGTTAATTTGTACCTTTAAACAGAAAACAGATACTTAAACGTATCTTTTTTATTTTAAATACAGGTAATTTAAAAGTTTAATTTACAAATTATTACATTACTCCAATTAATCAATTACATTATGAAAAAAATTCTTATATCCTTAATTTTAATTATTGGTACGGCGCATTTATCTGCACAAGAATTAACAGTTTCTGCTCAATTAAAGCCGCGTTTTGAAGCGAGACATGGTTTTGGTACTTTGGCCTCTCCTGATGACGAAGCTGCCCTTTTTGTTTCACAAAGAACACGTTTGAGCATCGATTTTGCCACTGAAAAATATGAGGTGTATATGGACATTCAAAATGTAGGTGTTTGGGGTGATGTCAGTACACTGTCTAAAAGTGATAAAAATGGCACCTCATTTCACCAGGCCTATGGTGTTTATCATTTTTCTGAGAAATTTGCCATTAAGTTAGGTAGACAGGAAATCGCTTACGATGACCAAAGAATTTTTGGTGCTGTTGACTGGGCACAGCAGGCAAGAAGCCATGATGCCTTATTATTCAGGTTTAAGCCAGGTAACAAGAGTAAATTAGATGTTGGTTTTGCATTAAATGCGAATGGAGAAACCAATTTTAAAGAAGATTATGCTGTCAACCAATACAAGAGTTTACAGTACGCCTGGTTCCACACTAATTTTACGGAGAATACCGGATTAAGTTTATTATTCTTAAACAATGGAATGCCCTATAATAAAGTAACAGGTACAGAGCCGGGAGGTGACCCAATTACAGAACAAAAAACAACTTATAGCCAGACTATAGGTGGACGATTCACCTATAAAAGAGATCGTTTTAACTTTAATGCAGCTACGTATTTTCAAGGAGGAAGCACTCCCTGGAGCGGATCTACAGGAACTCAGGATTTATCTGCTTATTATTTAGCAGCTGATGCGAGTTTTAAAGTAATTGATGTATTAAAATTAGGAGCAGGATTCGAAATACTATCAGGTAATGATCAAGATGGTGATATAACAAAAAATAATGCCTTTAACCCCTTTTATGGTACCAACCATAAATTCAATGGTTGGATGGATTATTTTTATGTTGGTAACCATGCCAACAATGTTGGTTTAGTTGATATCTTTGTGCCTATTGTCTTTAATCAGAATAAATTACAAATGAGATTGATCCCTCATTTCTTTTCTGCAGATGGCACAATCTTAGAACCAGGCTTTCAAAAAGCCGATTCGTATTTAGGTACGGAAATAGATTTTGATGTTAAGTATGAATTGGTGAAAAACGTGAATATTTTCGCTGGTTATTCACACATGTTTGCTACTGAATCAATGGAAATTATCAAAGGAGGAAGTAAAGATGAAACCAACAACTGGGGTTGGGTCATGATCACCTTTAAACCTACTTTTTTCAAAAAGAAATTTGACGAGCCAAAAGGATAGGTCATAAACCTTTTATAAAACAGGTTAATGAAAAGGAAGGTATTGATCATTGGATTGATGTGGCCTGAGCCCAATGCTACGGCTGCAGGGACCAGAATGATGCAATTGATTCGATTTTTCCTGGAGCATGATTTCGACATCAGTTTTGCTTCTTCGGCAGCAGTTACTGAATTATCTGCTGATCTAAAATCACTTGGTATTTCTTGTCTGTCAATTGAACTCAATAGTAGTAGCTTTGATGAACAGATCAAGAATCTGGCTCCTGAAATAGTTGTTTTTGACCGCTTTATCAGCGAGGAGCAATATGGCTGGCGAGTGCATGATTCCTGCCCCAAAGCCCTTAGAATACTCGATACGGAAGATATACATTTCTTGCGTAGAGCAAGAGAATTGGCTCTCAAAAACAAACAGAAGGACTGGAGAAGTTTCCTGTACAATGACACTGCAAAAAGAGAAGTTGCAAGTATGTACAGGTGTGATTTGTCTCTGGTGATTTCAGAATTTGAAATGAACCTTTTACGCAAGGAATTTAGGTTATCTCCTGCCCTGTTATTTTATCTGCCCTTTATTGATGAATCCTATGCTGATGTAAACTTTGAAAAGTATCCCAAATTTGAAGATAGAAAAAACTTTATGAGCCTTGGGAATTTCAAACATAAACCGAATGTTGATGCGGTGCGTTTTCTTCGTGAAAACATTTGGCCACAGATTAGAAAAAAGCTTCCTAAAAGTGACATCCATATATATGGTGCCTATGTGCCAGAAGGAATACGGCAATTGGAAAGTAAAAAATTAGGCTTTATTGTGAAAGGCTGGATTTCTGATAAGAGCGAAGCATATGTAAATTATAAGGTCTGCCTGGCTCCGCTGAGGTTTGGAGCTGGACAAAAAGGAAAGCTATTAGACGCGATGGTTTTTGGCACTCCAAGTGTCACTTCAAGCGTTGGTGCAGAAGGAATGTCGGTTGCTGAACAATGGAATGGCTATGTAACAGACAATGATCAGGAGTTTATTGAAAAGGCGGTTTCGCTGCATCAACATCAGGAATTATGGGAAGAAGCCCAATCGAAAGGCAGACAAATTTTAAACAACAACTTCAACAAATCTGTTTTTGAGAAAATGTTTGCTTTAAGAGTGAGAGAAATAACTGAAAATCTAGCATCTCATCGTACAGAGAATTTTATAGGAAGTATGCTTATGCATCATAGCATGCAAAGCACCAAGTACTTCTCAAAATGGATTGAGGTTAAAAACTATTTAACAATAAAATAATATAATAATAAACCCCAACCTGTCATTAATAACAAACCACCTACTGGTGTTATTGGGCCTAAAAATCGCATATTTAACTTTTTAGCCTTCCCATAACAAAGGGCATAAATACTTCCGGAAAACAATACGACTCCTATAATAAAACTAGAAGCGATCATTCTTTCTGTAAAGGATATAAAATCGAAATGGAATCCTAAAAACAGTAAAACAACGGCGTGCATAAGCTGGTATTTGACACCAGTCTCGAAACTATGTAACACTTCGGCCGGAAGAATTCGCTTTAATCTATGAGCACCAAAGGCTCCAAAAATAATTCCGAAAAAGCCAAATATCGCAGCGCATACTTTAACAATTAAAACCATCTGGATTTTTTTAAAATTAGAACATGAACTCTTTCCCATACGATGGATGTCAGGACCTATTCCAATTATTGTTTGATGTTAGAACGATAAAATCCAAGTAAAATTTTATGTTTCCTTACTTTAAATAAAAATCCCAAGGGAACTCCATCAAGATCTTAAAAATACCCAGAAATCAACAGCGGTCAGTTTCTTTCTTTTCTATAACAAAACCATTAACAAATCTTTAATATAATTAAGGTATTAATGTCATATTCGTTAAATATAAGTTAATCTGGTATAAAAATCGTAACAATCATCTTAATATGAGCGTCTATATAGTAGAAACCATCAAATTATTACATTATGAAATCAGATATAAACACATTCGCAACAGAAGACAGAAGGTATGTTCAATTTTCCAATTTTAAAAATGCCAAACGGATTAAATGGTCAGAACACAGACATTACAGATACTAAATCTTTTTAATCATGTAAAACCATTGAAATTTGAAAAACATACATCACCTCCAAACATAAAAAAACTTCTATAATGGAAGTTTTTTATTTGAAACCCTCATGATCCTCACACAGATCCTGAATATCTTCACGTATTTTTCTAATCCTCGTTTTTGAAAAACCATTTTTCTCTAATAACTCAGGAGCTTCGTATATTTCTTTACAGAGAACCACTCCTTCCTTCAAAAACTGCTGCTTCTCTCTTTTTGTTAAAGAAGTTAAAACAGTAATCGGGAAAAGTCTGGATTTATTGATCCTGTATTTCAGACTTTTCGTTTCGGGATAATCCCAACTCACAAGTTGCAAGCCGGCACATTTGGCATAATCCATGGCATCTGAGGTGAACCTCGTATTGGTAAATATCCATCCCTGATAGTCCGTAAAAGGCTTTGATGGGTCATACTCCAACTGACTTTTCACATCGTTAAAACGTGAATGAATATACAGAGGGATTTTTACATCATTGGCCTTGCCTTGAGAGTTATGGTATTTACATTCAACAATGTAGCATCGTTCCTCTTTACAGGCTAACACATCTACTTCATGAGTCACACAATTTCCTTTCATTACAATTCCCACATTGACATCATATCCGTCATGTTTAAAAATATGTCCGATATAATTCTCAAAAGGGAACCCTGATGGTCCCAATTCCATGATGGCTTTTTTAAGCTTATAACGTGATGCACTGGGGCGTCTTCTGCTTTTCAAAAGTTTAAAAGCCTTGTCATAGATTATTTTGGTTGAAATACCATGAAATAATTCTTTTTCAATTTCATCCGTTATCTGTTGAACCAAATTATGATCTGCATTTGCATTCTTTAAGGATCTTCTGAGTTTGTTCACATCAAAATCAACCAATTCACCGGAAAACTTCTTAACTTTTATTGATTTATTCATAAGTCTAATATAACAAGTTATTTTCTTATTAAGCCGAATCGTTGTACTTTTGCACTTGTTAAAATTGCCTCAGCACATGAACAATCTGTCTCATTTTTTTTATCAATATTTTATAGAACTTGGTCTGTCAGACCTGGCGTCTAAATATTTGAATCTGATCGTTTTATTGATAGCTATGTTATTGATTATTTTGATAACAGATTTTGTTATCAGAAAATTTCTATTGAATTTATTCATTAAGTTTTCAGAAAAAACAAAAACACATTTTGATGACTATGTAGTCAACAATAAGGTTCCTCGAAATGTGGCCCATATCATTCCATTATTAATTGCCCTGGAACTGGCTCCTATTGTTTTTGTGGATTTTAAATATTTAGAAGTCTTTGTTGCCAAAGGACTACAAGTATTTAGTATTTTACTGACTATCTGGATTATTCGGAGTTTCATTAAGGCCTTACGAGACTATTTAAATACGAAAGAACGTTCAAAGGACAAACCGATCAACAGTTATGTGCAAGTCATTCTAATTGTAGTTTGGTCCATTGGGTTGCTTTCAGCATTTGCCATAGTTACCGGAATTCCATTCTTTAAATTTATTACGACGCTGGGTGCAGCTTCTGCTGTTATATTACTGATCTTCAGAGACACCATCATGGGTTTTGTCGCCAGTTTACAGGTTTCTATCAATGATATGGTACAGAACGGAGATTGGATCAGTTTTGAAAAATTTGGTGCCGATGGAAATGTTACAGAAATCAATCTGGCAACTGTTAAAGTCCAGAATTTTGACAAAACCATCACCACTATACCCACCTATGCCCTTATTTCTGATTCTTTTAAAAACTGGAGAGGAATGGAAGATTCAGGAGGTCGAAGAATTAAGCGAGCTGTTATAATAAAACAAAGCAGCATTTCGTATTTAAGCGACTCCAAAGTAAAAGAATTGATGAAGATTGATTTGATAACGGATTATTTACAAAAAAGAGATAACGACATCAAGGCTTATAATGAGAAAAATAATATCAATAAAGACCTGTTAATTAATGGTAGAAACCTTACCAATATTGGTGTTTATAGAAAATTTGTTGAAAGCTATATAGAGAATCACTCCGCCATCAATAAGGACATGATGATTATGACAAGGCAACTTGCCCCTACTACACAAGGCATTCCTATTGAGATTTATGCCTTCAGCAAAGACAAGCGCTGGCAAAACTATGAATACATCATGGCAGATATATTCGATTATATCATTGCGGCAGTTCCCTATTTTGATCTCGAAATATATGAGCAGGTAACTGATTTAAATACTGCTTCTAACAATTAAAGCCTATTGAGGCACTGTTATTGAGTTTACGATAAAATCAGCCACCTGGCTGGTGCCCTTCTGTTTGATCATTTCAAACTCATCGTTTCCTGCGTTAATAAAGTCTTTCATCAAAGGAGATGCCACATGAGGAAAAACACTTAATGCAAATATGTTAATCATCAATTGTTTTGGATTAATGTCTCTGATGAGTCCTTCCTCTATTTCTTTCTCAATTTGAGCGTAAAAATTCGTCGGATCAGGCATTCTGAGGTTTACAATAAATTCTTTGGCAAAATCAGTTTTAGAATTCAGCTTTCGAATTAAACCCAATGGCAGAAACTTGTAATCATTGATAAAAGAAACATAATTATTGGTAAAATGCCTTACTTTTTCAATGATCGGCATTTCTCCATCCATGATATCCTGGAGCTGAGGAGAAATTCGACCATACAATTCAAGGAAAACATATTTAAAAATATCATCCTTACTTTCAAAATAAGTTTTGAGTTCTTTTTTACTGATTCCGGCTTCTTTTGCAATAGAGCTCATACTTGTGCCTTTGAATCCATTACTTTGGAATTCAGCAATAGCAGCATCTATAGCTTTTAGCTGGTTTGGGGGAAAATTGTTCATATGTATAAAGATTTACTAGATAAATGTAAAAAATAATTCATAACTCACAAAAAAAATGCCTGTTCTATCATTTTTCAACATGTTCTAATAGCTTTTGATTCCTGTAAGATACCTGTCATTCTTTTCATAGACCACTTTATTTGCTAACTCTATCTTGTCCTGATATTCCATCCCAGGACTTACTTCAATTTTTTGGAATAAATAGAAATTCTTTCCTTCCCTCAACATTTTAAACAAATAGTACTGATCATCCGACCTCACAACCGCTGTTTTAGAAATAAACACAGAAGCCCTATCTTCTTTCACTATTTCGGCCTGCACAAACATTCCTGGAATAAAATCAGTATCGTCCTCTTGCTCAATATGCACATGTGCCGTAACCGTTCTGTCCGCTCCAATAGACTTGCCGATCAGGTGTACTTCACCGGCATAACTCCTTTCAGAGGATTCCGGCAATCTGAAAATAACCTTTTGTCCTTTTTTCACCTCCAAAGCATCTTTCTCGAATATCTTTAATTCTAAATGCACATGTTCGGTATTTACGATTTCCATAATAGGATCAGAAGTTGACACATACGAGCCTGTTTTGACATTTATTTCAGTTATATCCCCTGAAATAGGAGCATAAATATTTGACTTTTCAGTGAAATTCCCATTTTCAACCGCATCCGTACTTATATTCAATAGTTCCAGCTTCTTTTTCAGCCCGGTATAAATGGCTGATACCCTTTTAAAATCGCTTTGGGCTTTTAAGTAAGACTTTTCTGAGCTGATTTTCTCGTTGTACAGAGTTAATTGACGTTGGTAATTTGATTCTAAAAAAACCAATTCCTGCATGGTTTCAAGGTACTTTTGTTGCAATTCTAAAAATTCAATATTCTCAATGCTGACAAGAAAATCACCTTTCTCTACCTGATCTCCAATTAACAATTGAGAGTTCTTGATATAGCCACCCACTTTGGCACTAATTACGGCCCTTCCATTTGGTGGAACTTCGATCATCCCAGTAGATGTAATAGTCGACCCTGTACTTTCTTGTACCGGATGAGTGAATCCAAGCTTGTTTTCTTCAAAAATTGTTTTTGAAATGCGAAGCGTGTCGGAGCGAAGGTTTATTGAAAATTCTTCGATGCGGTCTTCTGTCATTTTTTGTTTCTCCTCGCCACAAGCAGCGAATAACAATAATGAGACCAATACGAATATGTAGTTTTTTAATGTATTCATGATTTGCAGTTTAAAGTGACAAATAATTTAGCTCAATGATTTTTTGGTTATAAAAATTTAGATTCTCCAGATAGTCAAGTAAGATCTGTAATGAGTTTTCTATGCTTTGTATGTATTGAAAAAAGTTAATTTCTCCTGATTCATAACTCTTTTTTGCTGTCCAGAAAATTTCCTCAGACAAATGTTTCCCATCCTCTTGATAGTATTCAAGGGCTTCTTCATACTTTTTTAATTCAGCATAAAGCGTAGCTTGTTTTGCTTCTAATCGAATTCTGAAATCCTTGGCCTGTTCGTCAATGATATCTATAGCAAGCTTGGAAGCTTTGATACTGGCACTGTTACCAGTAAAAAGTATTGGAATCTTCAATCCTATCTGATAACCGTTCAATGTCCCGTCTAAACCAGTGTTGGATCCTTGAAAATAATTAAGCGTTATATCTGGCAGGAGACTTTGGGCGGCAACATTTTTTCTGGCCATTACATATTCTTTTTTTGAATCATAATATTCAACACCAGGATTCGATTCTAATCCCATCTGGTTGATAACAAGTTTTGATAATTTAACTTTGGATATCAGTAATGGCGCATTGGATTGAACCAATTTTTGTAATTCCAGCGTTGATTTTTCAACCTCCTGCTCGGATTGAAGGAATAAAGTATGCAATTGTTTTTGTTTGGCCTGTGCGGTTATTTTTTCCAGATAATTCGTCTCCCCTGTTTCGAAGCGTCTTTTGGCCGCATGCGCAAATGTGAGGTAAAAGCTATCTAACTTTCTTAATACCTGCCTTTCTTCTAAATGATATTGCAATTGATAGTATTCGGAATACAACGCTTTTTGCAAGCGCCTTTTTTGAATATTGAAACTTTTGCTTTCAACAAGTTTGTTTGCCTGATTCACTTTTTTGTCTGCAAAGTAACGCGAAGGGAATAGAAAATCCTGTTCAATACCAAATACCTTTAAGGGTAAATTATTATAGGCTATGTTGTTTTCATCATAATGATAATAGAGCTCTGTTTTATCAAAAGTAAAAGCCTCATTCAGTTTGACCTTGGCTTCTTCTACCTTCAGGGTTTGGGCTTTTAAACCGGCATTATTTTCAATCGCCTCAACATAGATCTCATCTAAACTGAGTCCTTCCTGCTGATTTTCCTGGGCATTCAGCTGTATAGAAAGCAATACCAACAGGCCGCCAATGACTGTTTTTTTCATTTTTGTTTTTTTAAGTTTTAATCTTTCTTCAAAGAGATAATACAATACAGGCAGCACCAATAGGGTCAAGAAGGTTGAGGATACCAATCCACCGATTACTACCGTCGCAAGTGGCCTTTGAACTTCAGCTCCGGCACCTGTAGAAATAGCCATTGGGAGAAAGCCTAATGCGGCTGCCAGAGCGGTTAAAATCACCGGTCTGAGTCGCTCTGTAGTTCCTTTAATGATTCTTTCCCGGATGGATAGGGAGGTTGATTTTTTTAATTCTTTGAAATGCTCGATCAAAACTATTCCGTTAAGAACTGCAATCCCGAAAAGTGCAATAAATCCGACACCTGCCGAAATGCTAAATGGCATGCCCCTGAACCATAGGGACAAAATACCTCCCACGGCGGCCAAGGGAATTGCCGAATAAATCATTAATGATTCACTTACCGATCCAAAGGCAAAGAAGAGCATCAAGAATATGAGCCCCATGGCAATTGGAACAGCTACTTTTAATCGTGATTTTGCTCTTTGCAGGTTTTCAAATTGACCTCCATAGGCGATGGAATAGCCCGTAGGCAAATCAATCGATGCTTCAATTCTGGCCTGCACATCTTCAATAACCGATTGTAAATCTCTGTTTCTGACATTAATAGCCACTACAGCCCTTCGCTTGGTATCATCTCTTGATATTTTTGCAGGACCTTCTGTGTAACGAATAGTTGCCAGCTCTTTTAATGGAATTTTATATCCAAGAGGAGAATCGACAAATAATTGATCAATGTCCACTATACCAGTCCTATGCGCTTCATCAAGACGAACTGCGAGGTCAAATCTTTTTTCTCCCTCAAATACCGTTCCTGCCACAGCTCCCGCAAAGCTCATGGAAATCAAATCATTAACCGCTTGAATATTGAGTCCGTATCTTGCAATCTTATGGCGGTTAAAATCTATTTTCACCTGTGGCAACCCTTCAATCTTCTCTACTGTGATATCTGATGCTCCTTCAACGGACATAGATAAATCTTTTATTTCATGCGCCTTTTCAGACAATATACGAAGGTCCTCACCGAATATTTTGACGGCAATATCCGATTTTACACCTGTGATCAACTCATTAAATCTCATCTCAATGGGTTGGGTGAATTCAATTTCCATATCCGGAAAAACGGCCAATGCAAGTTTGATCTGATCAGCAAGTTCGTCCTTGGTTTTTGCATTTACCCATTCGCTTTTGGGTATGAGCTTTATAATCACATCACTTTCTTCCATAGACATAGGATCTGTTGGAATCTCAGCAGCACCAATTCTACTCACTACCTGATCAATTTCAATAAATTTATCCAGTAATAATTGCTCCATTTCAGTCGTAATTTCAATGGTTCTTTTTAAGGAAGTTCCTGTTGTGAGAACCGGTTGAATTACAAAATCTCCCTCGTCAAGTGTCGGTACAAATTCACCTCCCATTGTTGAAAAAAGCCCAAAGGTACCTAGCAGCAAGGCCAGAGAAACAAACAATACGGTTTTTCTAAAGTGTAATACCCAATTAATGATCGGAGTATAAAAGGTCGTCAGATAGTTCATTAACCTGTAGCTTATTCCCTTATGATCACGTTGAGGGCGTAAAAAAATGGAAGACATCACAGGTATATAGGTCAAACCAAAAATCATGGCACCTATTAAAGCGAAACTAAAAGTCAGGGCCATTGGACGAAACATTTTTCCTTCTACCCCTGTCAAGGTAAGAATCGGTATAAATACGATTAAAATAATCAGCTGTCCGAAAATGGCTGAATTCATCATTTTAGAAGCTCCCTGAGCACATAATTCTTTTACCTTTTCCTTTCTGTCTTGTGTTTTTAATTTCAACAGACTTTCTCTTCCGGATGTCAATTTAAATGTGATAAACTCTACAATGATAACAGAACCGTCAATAATGATTCCAAAATCAATGGCACCCAGACTCATCAGGTTGGCATCCACATGAAATAAGTGCATCATAGAAATGGCAAATAAGAGGGTCATAGGGATCATCGAAGCAATGACAAGCCCCGACCTGATGTTCCCTAGAAATAAGACAACTACAAAAACAACAATTAGACAACCTAGTATGAGGTTCTCAGCCACCGTATAAGAGGTTTTATTGATCAGCTCACTTCGTTCCAGAAAAGGGTTGATA
Source organism: Lutimonas sp. (assembly GCF_051011215.1). Taxonomy (NCBI): domain Bacteria; kingdom Pseudomonadati; phylum Bacteroidota; class Flavobacteriia; order Flavobacteriales; family Flavobacteriaceae; genus Lutimonas; species Lutimonas sp. The sequence continues at coordinate 9,716 of NZ_JBPCUJ010000136.1, read as the reverse complement.
TAGACTCCTTCGGGCAAGGTGTCGGCTATTTCTGCTACCCTGCTTTTTACATCATCAATAACTTTCTTTGAGTTCCCTCCTTTAATCATCATGATCTGCCCCAGCACCTTCTCACCTTCTCCATTGCCAGTGATCGCTCCGAATCGCGTAGCTGAACCAAATCCAACAGACGCCACATCTCTTATATAAACAGGAAGGCCGTTTATATTCTTTACAACAATGTTATTAATGTCTTCAAAATCTGATATCAAGCCTTCACCTCTAATAAAATAGGCTTTGTCTTGCTTTTCTATATAGCCTCCTCCGGCTATGGAATTATTCGTTTGCAAGGCAGTAAAAACTTCTCCGGCAGTAATATTCATGGCATGAAGTTTTGCTGTATTGATAGCGACTTCGTATTGTTTTAAGTAACCACCCCAGGTATTTACCTCAATGACACCCGGTATTCCAGTCAGCTGGCGCTTAACTATCCAATCCTGAATTGTTCTAAGATCCGTTACTGAATATTGATTTTCGTATCCTGGTTTTACATCCAGAATGTATTGATAGATTTCACCCAGACCTGTCGTAATCGGACCCATTTCGGGTTGTCCAAAGCCTTCTGGAATTTTCTCCGCAGCAGATAGTATTTTTTCAGATATTAATTGGCGCGGTAAATAGGTTCCCATGGCATCTTCAAAAACAATGGTAACCACCGATAACCCAAATTTTGAGACTGATCGAATTTCTTCTACTCCAGGCAGATTGGCCATTTCCAGTTCAATTGGATAAGTAATAAACTGTTCAATATCCTGAGTGGAAAGATTCCTTGACGTAGTAATCACCTGCACCTGGTTATTGGTCACATCAGGAACGGCCCCGATATGTACCTTGGTCAAAGAGTAGAGTCCAAAACCTATCACAAGAAAAGTAAAGATAAATACGCTGAGTCTGTTGTTCAGACTGAAATTGATAATTTTAGTAAGCATGATTCAATTATTAGATAAATAAATCGGTCAAAAAGAGATTATTTATTCAGATAGAGAATAAACAACTCTTTAAAAACAGTACTAATCAGTTGAATTATGCCTTCCGTGGAGGCTGAAAAACATCGGAATTCTGTAGGAATGTATACGAATTTTGATGGAAAAAATGCTTTGCTGCGGCAAGAGCCTCTGCGTGTAATATCAGGGATATTTTTTCTAATGAAATGACAAATATCTGAACTGAATCAAGGCATCTATTATGATTAAATGGCAATTTATGATGCTCCTCAGCGTCTTTAGGTTCATCCTCATGATCGGATTTCTCATCTCCATAGTGCTTGGAAATAAAGGCAAACAGGTTGTCTCCATATTCCTGCTGATGAAACTCAATATGAGAAACCAAGGCAGAGATTTTACCTACATCCTCATAATGAAGATTAAAGCTCTGTGCCAATATAAACAGGGCTAATACTATGGAACTGCATTTTGTTATCATACAAATTGGAAAATCACGATAGGTAGAATCTCCAGAATACCAATCAAAAGTAAGATTTTAATCGAAAAAAAATGCTGATAAATATCAACTTAGGTACTTGTAAAAAACAGTTTTAACTACCTGAAAAGCATACTGATTTTTACACGAAGTTGGCGTTTATAATCTTCTTCCAGCCATTTTAGGTAATTTTTAGAGCTTTTTAAAATACAAAAAGAATATTGCTTTATTCTATATTCTATTTCATCGTTCAATTCTCTGGACAAGATATGGGCATCAAAAACATCTTCACTGTTTTCTGCACAAATCTTGGCATGCTGTGCTATGGATTTTTCAAGTACAACTTTTGATTTCTGTGCTGATTTTACGGCCTCATCATATTCTTTTTTTACATCAAAAGCAAAATCAGTCGATTTAGAAAACATGGCTTTGACGGCATCAGGCATTTCATACTTGAAATTTCTTTCTATCTCGTCATCGCTAATCAAGTTCTCCAAGAAATAGGACGGGTTCTTAAAAATCAGTTGCCAATCCACATCTTCGGTCCAAAGACCAAATCTTGAAACATTGTTCCCAAGATCCAGAACAGAAAATTCTTTTTTATCATTGATCACCCGAGAGCCTCTTCCAATCATTTGAAAATACAAGGCAAGAGACTTGGTCGCCCTGTTTATAATGATGGATTCAATAGTGGGCTCATCAAAACCAGTGGTCAAGATACCAACCGATGTAAGTATCGCATCCGGTGTGTTTTTAAACCAGCTTAACACGGCTTTACGCTCCTCTTTTGTATTGGTATTGTCTATATAATTCACGTTATAGCCTGCCCTTTTAAACACTTCATATACATGTCTTGAGGTATGTATACCGTTATTGAAAATCAAGGTTTTCTTGCCTTTTCCAGTGGCTTCGTAAGCAGCAACCAGTTTTGACTGCATTTCACTTTTCGTATACAGCTCCTCAGATGATTTTACTGTATAGTCTCCATTGGCACCAATTTTAAGCGTACTTAGATTCACATTATAACTGAAGGTAGTTGCCTGAGCCAAAAATCCTTTTTCAATCAAGGAGGTGATTTTTTCACCAACGATAAGATCTTTATATATCTCATGCATGGGTAAATTGATGTTTGAACTCAATGGCGTGGCGGTTACGCCCAGAATAAAGCACTTCTCAAAATGCTTAAAGAGCTTTCTAAAAGAATTATAATGTGCTTCATCGACAATAACAAGACCGATATCATCCAAATCTGCTTTCTCTTCCTTGATCCTGTTGTTCAAGGTCTCAACCATAGCGACAAAACAAGAATATTTGTCTTCATTGGTCACTTCCTTAACACTACTATCAATTACTTTGTTGTTGACACCAAATTCGGTAAGCATATTGGAAGTTTGCTTACTCAGTTCAATTCTATGGGTAAGAATCAGTACTTTGTGTTTATTCTTTTTTATATAGCGACGTGCAATTTCAGAGAAGATGACTGTTTTTCCACCCCCGGTTGGAAGCTGATAGAGTAAATTATACTCTGTGGGATTCTCATTAATTCTTTCGAATATCTTGTCTATGGCACCATGTTGGTAATCATATAATTTTTTACCAATAATTTTTTCTTCCTTGTCAAGTCTTGTGAGCACCATATATCGTAATAAATAAACCTTGCAAAAATACTCATTTAAGTAGCTTCTTGGGCAATTCTTTCGATTATTTTTTTTTCTTCAACAGTGATTTTTGCTATACGTCTGATACCTATTTATTTAGCGAATTCATTCGGGTATAAAAAAAGCCACTCCTGTAAAAGAGTGGCTATCTTATTCTGAAAGAATAGGATTATATATTCTCGGCTAACCAGTCACCCACTTCCGAAGTTCCATGTGAAGTTCCTCCTTCCGAAAGATCTTCTGTTACGATCCCTTCAGCCAGGGATTTATTCACAACAGCTCTGATCGCAGCACCTTCTTCATGTAAGCCAAAACCTGTTTCAAACATCATAGCGGCTGACAACACAGTTGCCAAAGGATTGGCAATATTCTTTCCGGCTGCCTGAGGATATGAACCATGAATCGGTTCAAATAAAGAAACATCAGCTCCTACCGAAGCAGAAGGCATGAGCCCCATTGAGCCTGAAATTACTGAAGCCTCATCGGTAAGAATATCACCAAAAAGGTTTTCTGTGATCAGCACATCATAAGAATTTGGCCATTGGACCAATCGCATGGCAACAGCATCCACAAATTCATAAGAAACTTCAACCTCTGGATAGTCTTTTTCCATAGCCTGTACTGTTTCTCTCCACAATCTGGATGTCTCCAAAACATTGGCCTTGTCTACACAGCATAACTTTTTCCCTCTGCTCATGGCCATTTCAAAGCCTTTTTTCGCTAGTCGCTGTACTTCTGCTCTCGAATAAACACAATGATCAAAAGCAGTGTTCCCAGCATCTTCTCTTCCCTTTTTTCCAAAATAAATACCACCGGTCAATTCTCTGAGAAAAACCAGATCAGTACCTTCGATTCTTTCTTTTTTCAAAGGGGATTTATCTATCAATGAAGGAAAAGTAAAAGTAGGTCTTACATTGGCAAATAAGCCCAGTTCTTTTCTCATTTTAAGCAAACCCTGTTCAGGACGGACTTTTGCTGAAGGATCATTATCGAACCTTGGATGGCCAATGGCTCCAAACAATACCGCATCTGAAGAGGCACATATATCGTGTGTTTCCTGCGGATAAGGGTCTCCTACCGCGTCGATGGCTGCAGCTCCTGTAAGAGCCGGATGCCAACTAATTTCATGATTGAATTTTTTTGCCACAGCATCTGATACTTTTACGGCCTGCTCGATCACTTCCGGACCAATACCGTCACCTGCTAGAAGGGCTATTTTTAATTTCATAAGATTTTTATTAGTCTAAATTATATTCAACATTTTTTGAGTGGCAATAATCGCTGATACCGTTTGATCAGAGTCAAGCCCTCTTGTTTTAAAAATTTTCTCGTCTTGTTTCCAAGTGATCACGGTTTCACAAAGGGCGTCTGAATTAGAACCTGGAGGAATTCGAACAGCATAATCAGTAAGAATCGGTAATTTCATTCCCTTTCCCGCATAAATTTTACCCAAGGTATTCATAAACGCATCAAACTGACCATCTCCCTGTGCATTCTCCTGTATAGAAGTACCGTCTATTTTCACCGAAACTGTGGTGGAAGGTCTCAAGCCTTTGGAATGGGTTAAAACATACGATTCAACCACTACGCGCTCTTCTACCGTATTACTATCAAGAACATCAGAAATAATATAAGGAAGGTCTTCTTTCGTTACCACTTCCTTTTTATCTCCCAATTCAATAATTCGTTTGGTCACTTTAGAAATATCTTCATCACTTAAGTGTAAACCAAGTTCCTGCAAATTTTTCTGAATATTCGCTTTACCAGAAGTTTTACCGAGGGCATATTGTCTTTTTCTTCCAAATCTCTCCGGCAATAGATCATTAAAGTAAAGATTATTCTTGTTGTCACCATCTGCATGTATTCCAGCAGTTTGTGTAAAAACATTATCTCCCAAAACCGGTTTGTTTTCAGGAATTCTAAAACCAGAAAAAGTCTCCACAAGTTTACTGACTTTAAAGAGAGAATCTTCTTTTACCGAAATATCAATCTCAGGTAAAAAATCATTGATAACCGCCACAGCACTGGCCAAAGGAGCATTTCCTGCTCTTTCTCCCATACCGTTTACGGTAAGGTGTAATCCGTCAGCACCCGCTTTTACAGCTTCAAGTACATTCGCTACTCCCAGATCATAATCATTATGTGCATGGAAATCCACATGTAACTGTGGATACCGTCTTTTTACTTTGTCAACAAATTCAAAAGATTCTGTAGGACTTAATACACCCAGCGTATCGGGTAGTAATAACCTTTTAATGGGCTGGGTTGCCAGAAAATCAAGAAACTGAAACACATATTCCTGAGAGTTTCTCATACCATTGCTCCAATCTTCTAAGTAAACATTTGTGGCGATACCTCGATCCAATCCACTTTGGATACTTTCAGAAATCGCCTTAAAATGTTCTTCGGGTGTCTTTTTTAACTGATGTGTTAAATGATTCAATGAACCCTTGGTCAGTAAATTCTGAACCTTGGCTCCGGTTTCCTCCATCCAGTCCAGTGATAATCCGCCATCAACAAAGGAAAGTACTTCCACTTTATCAATAAAACCGGCTTCAGTGGCCCAGGTTGTAATATCCTTCACAGCATTGAATTCGCCCTCAGAAACCCTTGTTGAAGCAATTTCAATTCTGTCTACCTTAAGTTCCTCTAATAATAATTTTGCAATCGTTAATTTTTCAGAGGCCGAAAAAGATACGCCATTTGACTGCTCCCCATCTCTGAGGGTCGTATCCATGATTTCGATTTTACGTCTTTCTGACATGCAGCTATCTGTTAAAAAGGTCTTTGATCCGCAAATTCCACGATCTCGTCCTTCATGTTTTGCAAGTAATCAATATCGTCAAAGCCATTCAGCATATTTTCTTTTTTATACCCATTGATGTCAAAAGACTCTTTAGATCCAGTACTTAACAAACTAACTTCCTGCTTTTCCAGATCAACTAATAATTCTGTATTGGCATCCTTTTCGATTTCAGCAAATATTTCCGCTAAAAAAGATTCGCTCACCTGAACAGGTAACACACCTACATTCAGGCAGTTATTTTTAAATATGTCCGCAAAAAAACTTGAAATCACGCATCTGAATCCAAAATCATATACCGACCAGGCAGCATGCTCTCTTGACGAACCTGATCCAAAATTTCTTCCTCCTACCAGTATTTTGCCACTGTAAATAGATTTATTCAGTACAAAATCTTCTTTTGGACTTCCATCTGAATTATACCTCCAATCTCTAAATAAATTATCTCCAAATCCTTTCCTTTCCGTTGCTTTTAAAAACCGCGCAGGAATAATCTGATCGGTATCAACATTCTCTATCGGTAAAGGATAAGCGCTACTTTTTAAAACTGTAAATTTATCGTAAGCCATTTTTTCGTTTTATTTTCTTTTTGAAATAATTATAATAATTCTCTTGGGTCAGTCACTTTTCCTGTTACTGCTGCAGCAGCTGCCATTAACGGACTTGCCAATAAAGTTCTGGAACCTGGCCCCTGTCTTCCTTCAAAATTCCTGTTCGAAGTACTAACAGCGTATTTACCGGCAGGAACTTTGTCATCATTCATGGCCAGACAAGCTGAACAACCTGGTTGACGCAACTCAAATCCTGCTTCTTCTAAAATTTCAAGAATACCTTCCTCTTTAATCTGATCTTCAACTATATGAGATCCTGGAACCAGCCATGCCGTAACATTATCAGCCTTTTTCCTGCCTTTTACAATTGATGCAAAGGCCCTGAAATCTTCAATTCTTCCGTTGGTACAACTACCAAGAAAAACATAGTCAATCTTCTTTTCAATCATGGCTTCACCTTCATTAAAGCCCATGTAGTTTAAAGACTTATCAAAACTTGCCTTTCCTCCACTGATACTTTGGGCTAAGGGAATATCTTTTGAAATTCCGATTCCCATTCCTGGATTTGTCCCAAAAGTGATCATTGGCTCAATCTCAGCTGCATCATAATTGAACTCTTTATCAAATGCTGCTCCTTCATCTGTCTTTAAGGTCTTCCAATAAGCCATCGCTTCTTCCCAATCTGCTCCTTTTGGTGCATACTGTCTCCCTTCAATATAGTCATACGTAGTCTGGTCTGGTGCAATCATTCCACCTCTCGCTCCCATCTCAATACTCAGGTTACAAACCGTCATTCTGCCTTCCATGCTCATTTTCTCAAAAACATCACCTGAATATTCTACAAAATAACCTGTTGCTCCTGAGGTGGTTAACTGTGAAATAATAAACAATGCCACATCCTTTGGTCCAACTGCTTTTCCAAGAGTTCCATTGATATTAATTCTCATTTTCTTAGGCTTTGGCTGCATAATACATTGCGTAGACAAGACCATTTCTACCTCAGAGGTACCTATTCCAAAGGCAATCGCTCCAAAAGCACCATGTGTTGACGTATGTGAATCACCACATACAATTGTCGAACCAGGAAGTGTAATTCCATGTTCCGGTCCTACAACGTGCACGATTCCATTGTTTTGATCTCCCAAGCCCCAATGACTGATGCCCCATTTGTTGGCATTTCTTTCAAGGGTCTCCAGTTGATTCGCAGACAGTGGATCTTTTACCGGTAAATGCTGATCAATTGTTGGCGTATTGTGATCTGCAGTAGCAAAGGTTCTGTTCGGATAAATAACATCGATACCTCTGTTTTCCAATCCTAGAAACGCAACAGGACTTGTTACTTCATGAATGAAGTGACGATCGATAAAAAAAACATCCGGACCATCTTTGATGCTTCTAACCACATGTGCATCCCAAACCTTATCAAATAATGTTTTACTCATAATATTTTAAAATCTATTTTATCAAATTTATCAAGATAGATGCAAATTTATTTTTTTCAATGAATCTTTCCGATGTTCATCTCTATATTTTTACAATGTTCAAAGCTATTTATTGACATTATGCCTGCAAAAAATAACGCCCAACTTTTTTATCCTACCAAGGCCATTGCGATTAATTAAAATTAAAACTGATTTAATTAGTAATTTTATAATTATGGGTATAAATATTAGCTATTCTTCATCCTATTGGAAATAACCGCTTTATCCTAAAGAGTGGATAAATACAAATTAGATCACAAGAAATACGATTTTTAAGAATTAAATTATTGTATTTTTAAACCTTATTTTCTACCAAACTTATAATTTAGAACAGTCTATGAAAAAATCAACACTAGTCTTTTTTGCCATTTTCTGTGCCAACATAATGTATGCACAAACAAGACCTCCGGAAAATGAAAATCAACAAAGACAACGCGCTCTATTGATTCATAATAATGTGATCACAATAGATACACATAATGATATTAATGTTGGGAACTTTTCTCAGGAAAGAAATTACACTCAAAATCTGGACACACAAGTAAATTTGCCTAAAATGATCGCAGGCGGGCTTGATGTTTCCTGGCTTATCGTATATACCGGGCAAGGAAAGCTCGATAAAAAAGGTTATGAAAAAGCCTATAAAAATGCCATCGCAAAGTTTGATGCCATTCATAGATTAACAGAAGTTTATGCTCCTGACCAGATCGAATTGGCCCTGAATAGCGAGGATGTCAAAAGAATTCACCAGCAAGGCAAGAAAGTTGCCATGATTGGTGTGGAAAATGCCTATCCCATTGGGGAGGATATGACCAGAATTGAAGAATTCTATAAAAAAGGGGCACGCTACATGTCTTTGGCGCATAATGGCCATTCTCAATTTAGTGATTCTCATACTGGAGAAAGAGATAGTATATGGTTGCATAACGGGCTCTCAGAAGTAGGAAAAGAGGCGATTAAAGAAATGAATAGACTGGGGATTATGATTGATTTATCCCATCCCTCAAAAGAAGCTAATATTCAAATGATACAATTATCCAAAGCCCCTGTTATTGCTTCTCATTCTTCGGCAAGAGGTCGTTGCGATGTCAGCAGGAATTTAGATGATGAGGTCTTACAAATGATTAAAAATAACGGAGGCGTTGTTCAGACGGTTGCACTCGCTGATTATGTTGACAAAGAAAAGGTAACTCGTAACAATGAGGCAAGCAGGCCACTGTATGAGCAAGTAGCAAAAGAACTGGATATACCCTATTTAACGATGGATGAAATAAGTGTGCTGCAAGGAGAAGAACTGCAAACTGCCTATAAGAATTATGATAACATTATGAAAAATGCCAGCAGCCGGAAACATCAGATCAATAAAGAATACCCGCTGGTAAATATCCAGGATTTTGTAGACCATATAGACTATATGGTAGCTTTGATTGGGATTGACCATGTTGGTATTAGCTCTGATTTTGATGGAGGAGGCGGTATTGAAGGTTGGAATGATGCCGGTGAAACTTTTAATATTACCTACGAGCTGGTTAAAAGAGGTTATACAGAAAAAGAAATTGCAAAACTTTGGGGCTTAAATTTATTGAGAGTTTTAGATGAGGTCCAAAAAGTTGCAGAAAACATGAAATAGAAGGCTCTATTCAGGCATGGAATCCAAATATTTGGATTTTAAATAAATTATCGTATCTTTCTGATAACTAATCCCCTATGCTATGTATAAAACTACTTTTCAAAAAATTGCTATTTTATTTAATCGATCTTTAAC
>NZ_JBPCUJ010000135.1:0-12612 GCF_051011215.1 Lutimonas sp. | reverse complement strand
TCTGATAGGTGTATGTTCATAATTTAAATTTTTAGGCTTCAAAAAATAGGAAGCGTTTGTTATACATGATGTTGCTTTTAACAATTACTTGTTTATGACACTACAAAGATGCGACGCAATCAAGCCTATAGAAATGGACAGAAGTTCCTGTTGCTTGGACATGAGAAAATCTCTACTGCTCTTCAAACATTCATTTTATGCATTCAAATGCCGTAAAAGCCTATGAGTGACAATAGAAAAAATATTGGTGTTGTTAAAAACTGGCCTTGTACTTTTTGGGAGATTGACCGGAAGCCTTGGTAAAGAACCTTGTGAAGTAAGCAGGATCATTGAATCCAAGGTCATATGCAATATTCTTAATGGAGCTATCCGCGTATAGCAACTTTCTTTTGGCCTCAAGAATAATTCTGTTCTTAAGATATTCACTGGGTTTAAGCAATCCTACACGCAGAAAGTGCTTGCTTAATGACTTCGGAGAAACCCCCAGCCTGTCTGCATAAAACCCAATTGCATGTTGTTTTTTAAAATGAACATCAACCAGGGTACTAAAATCCTTAAATAATGGTGTGCTTTTTTCAGCCACCACCGGTTTAGTGCCTTTTTTGATGCGCACTGATAAAACGATAAATTGTTTTAAATAGGATTGCAGCATATCATATTGAGCGGTTTCACCTAATTTAAACTCCTCGCTTAATTCAGTAATAATATGGTCTAGTTTGGATAGTTCACTGAGGTTCGGATGTACAAATGGAGTTTCATAAACATTGTTGAACAATACCCCATTGCAAGACACTTCCTTGTCATGAGTTTGTATGCAATAAAAATCTCTTACAAAACGAATTCTATATGCCTTTTTAATTTTTTCGGTATCTACTGAAAATACCTGACCAGGAGACAGGAAAAACAAAACATTGCCATCAAATGAGTAACTTTTGAAATCAATTTGATAGCTTCCCTTCCCTTCCTTGATATAAAAAATAGAATAGTCTTCAATTTGCTCTGATTCATGTACAACACAAGCTTTATCAAAAACTACTTCCTGTAAAGAAAATATACCTTTAAATTCATGTGTATGTATATCTTGAATTGCCATTTAGCCGGAAGATTTGAACTTTAGTACGATAAAAACACAAATCATAACAAAAGAATCACATATATTTCTTCCACCATTCGCTTGATTTTTCTTCGCCTAAAGAAACCATTTCTCCGGGCTCAGGGCTCATAAATTTCTGGCCCCGTTTATTTGCCTCTGCAGCAAATCTTTCAATAGGATCCGTCCAGGAATGAAGGGCGAGACTAAAAGCTCCCCAGTGAACCGGAATTGCCTGTTGCACACCGGCATCCAAGGCAGCTTTGACCGCCTCTTCAGGATACATATGTATTTGATGCCATCGTTGATTATATTGACCACATTCTATGAATCCCCAATCAAAGGGACCGAGCTTCGCTCCTATTTCCTTGAAATGGGTATCATAACCGCTATCACCACTCCAATACATCGTGTGATTTTCTGATCTCAGTACATATCCACCCCACAGCGATTTTGCCCGATCAGCAACTCCTCTTCCAGAAAAATGTCTCGAAGGTGTAAAAATAAAATCAATATTAAAATAGCGAACTTCCTGCCACCAGTCTAATTCCACAATCATGCTTTTCTCAACACCCCATCGTATCAAATGCCTGGCGACTCCTAATGGAACTAAAAATAAATCCACCTTTGATTTTAAAAGCCGAATACTTTTAAAATCAAGGTGGTCATAATGGTCATGAGTGAGTAAAACAATATCCAGTTGCGGCAAATCTTCTATTAATTGAAGACTATTTTCAGAAAAGCGCTTTGTTCTCCATGGCCCAATTGGAGACGCATCTTCACCGAACATTGGGTCGATGAGCATAGTTACCCCTTCCATTTGCATTAATAACACCGAATGACCAAACCAAATAAAACTTGGTTTCTCACCTTTTACAGCTGCTTTGAGCTGACTTCTCTTTATTTCTATGGGATTTTTAGGCTCACGTGTATCCTTTCCTTTGGCCCTTTCGGAAATGAATCCTGGCAGACTCAATAGATTCATCTCCATGATCGTTTTCGATGCATTTATAAACTTCCCATTTTTCCATTGAGGAGATTTTGATAATTCCTTCTTCTCCTTTTTTTCAAGTTTACCTCCAAACTGAGGGTTTTTACTGAGGTAGAAGTACCCAAAAGGAATTCCAAATCCCACGACTAAAAGAATAACTGATGTTATCATACAGAATACGTCGGTTTTTTAAGTTGATGTATATTACAAAAATATTGAAAATGGACTGAAAAAAGAAAAGTGCCCGAGGACACTTTTCAATTTACAGTTTTACAAGTTTGAAAGATAAGCACCATAAGAATCCTTGAATTCAAACCCTTTGACGATTCTTTTTTTGTTTAATTTATTGTATTCTGCTAAAGCCCAAAGAATAAACTCCTTGGCAAACAGTTTGTCTTCTTGAAGTATAGAAGGCATATACTTGTCCAGTAATGAATTTAAAGCCTCTATAGCGTTGAGAGATGATGCATATTCATCCTCAGTGCTATCATCGTACAACTCAAATGAGCTCTGTTCGAAAAACCATTGCAATACAGGATCATAAGGATCCGTATCATTTTCATGCTTTAATTTTTTAATTTTCGGGAAATACGTATCAAACAGCGCCTTTGAAGCAGAGCCTATCAATTTCTCAGCCACAAAATTTGCCCCTTCCTGTTCTCCTTCATATACGAGCTCGACCTTTCCAATAATGGAAGGAATCATGCCAATAATATCTGAATAACGGATGTTCGTTTGCTTTGAGCCTGAAGACAAACATCTGTATTCAGCTGTACTCAATAGGTTTTCATAAGCCGTAATACTCATTCTTGCACTAATCCCACTTTTACTGTCCACATACTCACTGTTTCTGGCTTCAAAACCAATTTGCTCTACTAGATCTCTCGCCAATTCAGGAACATGAATGTCACAGGTTCTGTTCTTTTGAAGTTTCGCTTCTTGCGCCGTAATTGTTTTTGCAACCTCAATACTATGAGGATAATGTGTCAGAATCTGAGAACCTATCCTATCCTTTAAAGGTGTTACAATACTCCCTCTATTGGTGTAGTCTTCTGGGTTTGCTGTAAAAACAAATTGTAGGTCCAATGGCATTCTAACTTGAAAGCCCCTAATCTGAATATCACCTTCTTCCAATATGTTAAACAAGGCAACTTGAATTCTTGACTGTAGATCCGGAAGTTCATTAATTACAAAAATACTTCGGTTAGCCCGGGGAATCATTCCAAAATGAATCACTCTTTCATCCGCATAACTAAGTTTTAAACTAGCCGCTTTAATCGGGTCAATATCTCCAATAAGATCTGAAATAGTAACATCGGGAGTCGCGAGTTTCTCGTAGAATCGTTGCTCTCGATGAATCCAGGTAATGGGTGTTTTATCACCAAGTGAGGCGATTTGTTCCTTTGCAAAATTACTGATGGGTTCTAAAGGATCATCGTTGATCTCCGAACCTTTCACTGCAGGAATATACTCATCAAGTAACTGCACCATTAAACGAGCCAGTCTGGTTTTTGCCTGTCCTCTCAGCCCTAGTAAATTTATGTTATGTTCTGATAAAATGGCTCTCTCTAACTGAGGAATCACGGTGTCATCATATCCATGAATACCGGTAAAAGAACTTTTTCCTTCTTTGATATTCGCTATCAAATTCTCCCTCAATTCTGTTTTAATACTGCGACTTTTATAACCGCTACTTTTTAATTCACCTAAGGTTTTAATACTACTATTCATTATCTAATTCTTTTTTTTCTGTTATTTTCATAATCGTGAAAGATCATTTCTCCCAAACCGTCAAGTCCTGTATAAAAGGCTTTTCCCCTGTTTGACATGGTAAATTCATCTACAAAAGTCTGTAGATAAGGATCTTTGGCAATCATAAAAGTGGTTATAGGTATATGCAATTTTCTCGCCTGAGATGCCATTTGATAGCACTTATCGACAATATATCCATCCAGTCCGTTACTGTTTTTATAATAGGTGCCATCCTGCATTCTCACACAACTAGGCTTTCCATCGGTAATCATAAAAATCTGTTTGTTCGTATTTCGCTTTCTTCTCAATAAATCTAACGCCAACTGTAACCCTGCTACTGTATTGGTATGATAGGGTCCAACTTGTAAATAGGGTAAATCCTTCAATTTAATGGGCCAGGCATCGTTTCCAAAGACAAGAATATCCAAAGTGTCTTTGGCGTACCTTGTTGTGATCAATTCGGCCAGAGCCATGGCTACTTTTTTAGCCGGCGTAATTCTGTCTTCACCATACAAAATCATACTATGACTAATATCAATCATCAGCACAGTACTCATCTGCGCTTTGTGATGTGTATCTTCAACGACAAGGTCATTTTCAGTTAACTCAAAATTGTCAAAGCCATGATTTACCTGGGCGTTCTTCAGGCTTTCTGTGATGTTGATATGTTCTAATGAATCCCCAAATCGAAATTCTCTCAGATCACCAGTATGTTCATCACCCATCCCACTGCTTTTCGTTTTGTGCGTGCCGGCTCCTTTTTTTCTGATTTGTCCAAAAATCTGATTCAAAGCATTTTTTCGGATGGCTCTTTCCGTTTTTGCTGTAATTTTTTTATCATAACTACCGTCCGGTTTTATATCCTCCTTGATATATCCTTTTGCTTTTAAATCTTCCACAAAATCATCCAAGGTATAGTTATCATCTGTCAATTGGTATTCCTGATCCAATTGTTCAAGCCAATCCATGGCTTCATCAAAATCACCTGAAGTATGTGTAATCAATTCCTTAAAAATGTCAAAAAGTTTATCAAATGGACTTTTTGACTCCTCTTTAAACAATTCAAATTGAAAACCAGTGCTGCTTTTATTTCTCTTCATACATTAAATGACTTTCGGCTGTTATGCCCTTATTCAACTTATTCCATTTCAAATAAAACGAAGTCTTTGAATGACATCGTTTAAAAAAATATGATTTAGCTTGGATTGCAGTCTATTCAATATTTAATCCTTAAATATTGAATTTACTCATTTTTGATAGTCTAACAAAGATAAGGATAATTACTTACTTTCTTTTAATGGGCTATTCACCCAATATTTTTGACTCTCTTTGTTCTCGTTCGTCTTTGATGCAGAAAGCACTTTATTCTTATCTATAAAATAAAATGTTGAATCCATTTCTTTTTGCTCAAAAACCTCCTGTACAAATATTTCTCTGAATTGCTTTAAAGTAACTACCGGTCCCTCGTTAATATGAATACCAAATTTATCCCTGACCTCATGAATGGTGTAAGAAATGTCATTTTCTATATCATTTCTCGTTACTTCTTTTTTAAAAGGAAGTAATTTTACACTTAAAGTTTTTGGGTCAATTAAAGACATTTCCTTTATCGACAACTTTTTCTGCCTGTAATAAAAAGCAATGGTATTACCCGAAACATCTATGGATTCTGGATCAATATCATGATTAAAAAAAACATGAAAAGAGCTGGAATCATAGTGATAAAGAATACTTTCTACTTTGAAAACATCACCATATCGAATATTAAAATAATTATTAAACGTAAGGTAATTTAAAAAGTATCTATCCTCATACTTCTTATATTCTACGTTCACTTCATACAAAACAGCATTCTTTTTCACATCCTTATTCGTATAACTTAACTTATGAATTCCAAAATCATTTTTTCCAATATAGATACTGCCGCTTCCTTTATAATATGGATTCATACTCATGATACTCGAAAGGAAATCAATTTTATAAAGTGGTTCTTCATCTAAATAGACAATCTTATCAATCCAGAAAGAATGGTGTTGGACAAAATCCTTGTTCATGACATCTACAAAAGAAAATGAATTATAATTATTATTTCGTATGCAATTTCCAATGTATAACAAGTTTAATTCATTACCTCCTAAAGGCGATACAACGACGCCTTTCAAATATTTAACTTTCACATTGTCATAAGGTACCGCTAACAGACTGTCAATAAGAAAGTCTTTATTTACATCATACTGGATAAGTGCCGCCTGATTTTTTGAATCATAAAATTTATTTGTATCAAAACCAGCATCAAAAATTTTTACAATTCCTTCATTCAGGTTAACATAATCTGCCGTTCTCAAAGAGTGATTCTTTGGCATTTCCCTGGCGTCTACAACCTTTTGATAATCACGGTAATAAGAAATATATGCAAAGGGTTCCAAGGGATAATTGTCTGTGATATTTTTGATAGCAAGTTTTACAAGTTTTCTCGCGCCATATTGTTTCTCCTTTGCTTTTGCCTTCAAAACCACTTCATCCAATGGTTCTGCTTTCTGATTTAATTTCAGGATAAATTGATTCCTTGACAAAATTAAATCTACCTTAAATTCTTCGGTCTGATATCCTATAGAAGAAATTTTTAAAGATTCGTCCTCAGTCAAATATTTTGCCGGAACTCTAAAATTCCCGTTTTCATCAGAAATTACGCCAAGATTCGCATTGCTTAGTATTACTGTTGCAAATACGACAGGGTTCCCATCCTCTGCACCCACAATTTGAAAGATGGTGGTTTTCATTTCCTGCGACAACAGGCTTGTTGACGTAAACAAAAAGGCAAAAAACATGAAACGACACAAATGGCAACCAGGCATATACATCAATTATACACCTAAAAATAACCAAAAAACAGTACCTCCTAAAGAAATACTTCATCTTTTTAAACCTTATTTTAAATTCTCTAAAATAAAGTCAACGGTTTCATTGCTGTTGTCATTTTTAAGATAAGCTCCGGTGTAATGTTTGGAATCCACTGCAAAACCTTTTTGCATCAGCTCCTTGATTTCATCTAAATATTCCAGGGTCACTTTTCCTGACAATAAGGGAGACAGGTCATTTCCTTTGTTATAAAAGTCATAGATCTTTTTTAAACCGGTGAGATACAAATAGTCTTTGGTAAATCCTCCCCCTCTGTGCACTCTCAGGGTAATGTAAAAAGCACTGTCCCTATTCAGATCAAACTGATTGTGAAGCAATCTGAAGGTTTTAGAGAAATTATATCCCTTGGCTAGACTATCAACAGCAATAACCCGATAGGCCAGTTCCTTTAGCCTGGTGACTGTTAAATTATTGCTCATGTACTCAGCAAAAACGGCCAACCCTTCCTGGGTCTCTTCATAGTTTGGGAAACCGTGAGAGAATATCTTCAAGGGATGCAGCAAACCATTCATGGTGGTGACCATATGAACCCCAATTTCATGATTGTTTAAAACGTTTAACTCATGTTGAGAAAACAGATGATTTTCATTCAATACCAGGGTTTGGATATTATTAAGAACCATGGCTGAAGCAGATATCTTTTTTGAATGAATAATATTGTAATTAAAGTCATAATCTTTTGAGAAATCCTTGAAAAAAATTTCAGTTTCTTTGGACGCATACTTAGGAAGAAACCTTTCCTCGTTCACATCCTCATCCTCAAAATGCAAAATGAACTTCGCATTTTCTACATCTTTTTCGGTAGGAGTACCAAAACAATGAAGACAGTTATAATAGAACTTCCTGCCATCTCCAATCGTCTCAATACATTGAATCAAACCTGAATAGGTGTAGATGATATCTTCATAGAGTTTTTTAACATCAGCATCTTCAATTAATTCAATAGGCTGAGCGAAAAGTTCTCTGTGAAGGTCAAAACGATCAAAATTAATTTCAGGATATTGAAACACGGGATCCGTTAAATATTTTGAAGCAAAAAACTTCTTTTTTTCCTCTTCAATATTTGTTGGGTTCACAAAGCTGAGCAATTCAATTTGCTTTACCAGGGCATCAATATTCTTGTCAATATCAATCAGGGCCTGGGTTGCCACATCATTCTGTCTTTTCATTCTCAATTCATTTTAGCTGGCCTTGGAAAAACTACCTGCATGTTTAGGGATTCTGTTCTGCAATTCCTGCTTGATGCAGGCTATCACTTCCGGAAACAAAACCTGTTTATTTTCATCACAATAGACCTTTGCTATTTCAGTTGCCAAAACTAAGGTATTTTCAAAACTTGAACTGATGAATTTTAAAAAATATCCATTGCCATAAAAAGTATCATTAACTGCTGCTGTCGATTTGATCCCATCCGGTAATTTAATTTCAGATAAACTTTGACGCCAGGCCTCTATGTCCTTTTCAAATCTTTTCTGATCAATATTTGTCGTTCCAAGGTTCCAGGTAGGCACCTCTCTCGGCCATCGCTTCCAGTTATAGCTGTGCATATCGTATACAATACATTTTTCATGTATGGATTCCAATTTATGAATAAGTGCAAATACCACCTTGTAAAAAGCGGTATGTTTTGCCAGGCTTTTATTCTTCATTTCATCGGACAAAGGTTTTTTCCATAATTCTTTACCCCAGGCATCTTCGTAAATCGCTAATTCAGGAGCCCTGTTCAAATCATATTCAAACCTGGAATCTATACCAGCAATTACAATGGGCTGATCGGCTACCATTTCCTTGGTTGCGGGATCATCCTCATACCATCTTTCATAGGCCGAATGAAGACAGTTATCCCATAATTCTTGTCTGAATTGGTGACCGTCATGAACCGCTGCACAGACATAATGGGCATACCTGTCAATTTTAAGTGTGAACGAATAATCATCAGCAACCGCGTCAAAGGTGATTCCGGCATTTATATTTTTGATAATTTGTTCAATAGACAATTTCTGCAACATAGACTTAAAATTAGGCGTCCTGCACTGTTTTTCTCAGTCTTGACCTTCTATCAAAAGCTTGCAATTTATCAAGTACTTTACTCTCAAGGAAATCGATTACTTTTTCTTCTACCTTGGTCTTGGCTTTATACACTTTATTGATATAGGTAATTCCTCCCGGAGACATCACATTCACTTCCACAAGTTTACCACCAATCACATCGATACCAACAAAGTAAAGACCATCACTTACTAATTTCGGACCTATTTGTTTGCATAAGGCCTTCTCTATTTTAGACATGCTGTGTTTTTGCACAGATCCTCCTGCAGACACATTTGATCGGTGATCACCCTGACCTGGCACCCGCTTCATAGCGCCAACAGCCACCCCGTTCAACATCAGTATTCGCACATCACCCTGCTCCGCTCCTTCTATATAATCCTGAAGAATCACATAATTAGAGTTTCCTCCGCTGTTGATATAAAAATCCAGCAAAGAGTTGATATTGTTCATAGCCGACTTTTCAATAAGAATAACCCCGGAACCACCAAAACCATTTAAAGGTTTTAAAATCATTTTATCCGATTCAGACTCTTTTATCTGATCAATTAAATATTGTTTGTTTTTTGATACATGTGTATTTGGAATAATGTTGCTATGCGCATCTCCAAAGGCTGCCGTATATAATTTGTTATTGGCTTCACGCATACCTTCCAGAGAATTCATGATAAAAACATCATCTTTCACTGAATCCAAAAAATTAAGCATAATAGGATCCAATGGTGGATTAGCTCTAAAAAAGATTACATCAAAGCCCGCCAGTGGCAACATCTCAACACGAAGATTCGCCTTATTGTAGAAAGACTTGGCACTGCTAGGCACTTTTTCCATGCGACCAATTACGGTGCAAAATGCGTTTGTAACACTGTTTCTAATCGTTAAGTTGGAAGGGCTGCACAAAGCCACACCATGTCCTCGTTTAACACATTCCTTTATCAGTGCAAGGGACGAATCGTGTTCTGGAACGATCTCTTCCCAGGGATACATCAAAAAACAAATATTCATACTATTTTATTTAAGTATTTCTTTCGTTTAAAAATATAAAAAAATAATCAAAACAACTTTCTGTAGTTAAAGCAGTCATCCTTTTGTGATGTTTTCAATAATTCACAGGAATTGAGATAGAAAAAAATTTAAATCTTATATTCGTTTTAAAATTTTTGAATATGAATATCGTAAGAACTGCAATCTTATTAATTATCACCCTGATTATCGTACCCATCTTTTCTTTCTATTTTGGCACTCCACTCAACGAGGTTTCTACCACGGCATTGATCTTGATTTCGAAAATTTGTCTTGGTGCCATTATTTATTGTTTTGTGATAGGTGAATTAACCGGAAACAACAGTCAGGTAGATAAATTATGGAGCCTGCTTCCAATCGTTTATGCATGGGTAGTTGCCTACTTTGGCGATTTTTCTTTACGATTGGTAATAATGGCCATTTTGGTCAGTTTATGGGGGTTGCGTCTTACCTATAACTTTTCACGACACGGGGCATTCACCATTCGTTTTTGGGAGGGAAAAGAAGACTATCGTTGGGCTGTTTTACGCGCTAAACCCGAATTTCAAGGCAAATGGAAATGGACCTTGTTTAATTTGTTTTTTATCTGTGGCTATCAGCAAATATTAATCCTGTTATTTACCTTGCCCATCATTATTGCACTGCAGTTCAATGAAGTTGCTTTTACATACATAGACCTCTTGATCGGGGTTCTCATGCTGTTTTTTATCATTTACGAAACCATAGCAGATAATCAACATTGGAAATTCCAAAGTCTCAAATGGAAAAAAATCAACAACAAAGAAAAACTCGAAGGTGATTTTAAAAAAGGATTTCTGGACAAAGGTCTTTGGGCCTTTTCGAGACATCCTAATTATTTCGCGGAACAAGCGATCTGGATCAGCTTTTATTTATTCAGCATCAGCGCTTCCAACCAATGGTTAAATTGGTCTATAGCCGGTTGTTTACTATTGGTTGTTTTGTTTCAAGGCAGCTCCAATTTTTCGGAGGAAATAAGTGCGGAGAAATACCCTCTCTATTCAGAATACCAGAAAAAAGTTCCGCGCTTTTTAGGGATTCGAAAAAAATAGAATGATCGTTTTTATTTCATCTTGAGATCAAACCTTTTCGTTTGAGGTCCATTTGCTTCTATTTTCAGATGCCTCCTGGCCGAAGTAAAATCTATCGAAATTCTCTTTTTTAACTCTTTAAAATAGTCTCAATTCTTTCTAATTCATTATCTGAAAAATCCAGATTATCAAGTATGCCAACAGCATCCTCTATTTGTGAGACCTTACTTGCACCGATGATGACACTGGTCACCCTGGGATCTCTCAACACCCAGCATAAGGCCAATTGAGCCATTTTTTGCCCTCTCTCTTCGGCAATCTCGTTGAGCGCTTTTACTTTTTGTATTTTTTCATCAGTTATTTGATCACTTTGTAAAAAGCCATGAGATTTAGCCGCTCGAGATCCTTCAGGAATACCCTTTAGGTACTTATCTGTTAATAATCCCTGGAACAGCGGACTAAACACAACCGATCCCACACCATTCGCTTCCAAGACATCCAAGAGACCATCCTCTACCCATCTGTTAAACATACTGTAGGAAGGTTGATGAACCAGACAAGGAGTGCCCAAAGATTTTAATATATCAAATGCCTGTTGGGATTCTTCAGGCCCATAATTAGAAATTCCAACATATAAGGCCTTACCTGATCTGACTAATTGGTCTAATGCCATCATCGTCTCTTCCAAAGGAGTGTCCGGATCTGGTCTATGGCTGTAAAAAATATCTACATATTCCAGCCCCATTCTTTTCAAACTTTGATCACAACTTGAAATAAGGTATTTTCTAGATCCCCATTCGCCATAGGGGCCTGGCCACATGCCGTAACCTGCCTTTGAAGTGATGATCATTTGATCCCGATAAGAAGCTAATTCATCTTTTAAAACCTTTCCGAAAGTTTCTTCGGCAGAACCTGGAGGCGGACCATAGTTATTTGCCAGATCAAAATGTGTAATTCCAAGATCAAAGGCTCTCAAAATCATTTCTTTTGAATTTTCATAAATATCAACTCCTGCAAAATTGTGCCAAAGTCCAAGAGAAATTTTTGGTAACAATAAGCCACTTTTTCCACATCGGCTATATGTCATATTTTCATACCTAAGCTGGTCATTTTCCATAGAGTAAATAATTTAATTTGTTTCTAAATGTTCTTTGATCCCTGGATCACTATTTTTTTGAAGGGTAAAAATAATAATAAATATGCTTCATTCTGTTAAAAAAAAGACAGCCTAAAAAATCAGGACAATTGTCCTGATTTTTTTTGATAACTCCAAAGTTTCAGGCTTCTTTATTGTGGTAAGGCCTTGATATGGGCATAAATCCTGACTCCATTAATTTCCATCTCTAAATCTTCTTCAACCATTTTCACTCCTTTGACCGCATTTAATTCTCCTTCAGGAGAAATCGCTTTTACACCAATCAATGTACCGTCCTTGTCCACTGCTTTGATATGAATAATGTTTCCTGATTTTCCACTACCAACCACATTCAAAAGATCTCCATTCTTTGTTAAGGCCTTCACATCATATAATTTACCATCTTCTCCAATAGCTTTGACCATCGATTTTGAATCATTGGTGAGAATTATCTTAACAGGGAGTTGCAAGGCATCACCGATAAAGGCCTTAATGTCAAGCATACTTCTTTGATTCGAATTTTGAATGGCCTTTACATCAAAAATTTCGCCTTTTTCATCAAGTGCTTTTACATCCATAGTATATCCTTGCGGGTGTATAGCCT
>NZ_JBPCUJ010000134.1:0-4171 GCF_051011215.1 Lutimonas sp. | reverse complement strand
TGAATTTTATACATTTGTAGCCGTTTAAGTTCTTTACATTTGGGGATGACTGGTTTTGACAGCGAGATCAGTTGAAATATAAGCATGTCGAGCCATGAAATAGCACTCGTAAAAATCGATTTCAACTATTTAAACGGCGAAGATAATTACGCTTTAGCTGCTTAATCTGAATTATAGTAGGATGAGCCTAGTCCCGTTAGACGGGAAAGCTGAATGTCTCTTGAAAGCCTTGGTTAACGGCGTTCAGTTTTGAGGCATCGTAAAAGTAAACCTAGGAAGACCATTGTTTCGCTGGTCTTTCGAAACTAAAGAAACTAAGCTTAAAGTAGGTCGTTTTTAGTCGGCTTTAGGTCTACAACCAAATAAAAACTAAGCATGTAGAAAGTATTTTAGTTGCTTGTTTGGACGAGGGTTCGAGTCCCTCCATCTCCACGATCAAATAGAATCTGTTGCAATACAGGTTCGAAACAAAAAAAGACGCCGAGTTCACTCGAGCGTCTTTTTTTGTGAGAAGATGTTAATTGCTGCCAAGCAATTTGCAGATTCTATTTGCAGAATGGGAGTGACTAGGGCCCGGCGAAGCCAATCCCGAATACTCACTCGAGCGTCTTTTTTTATGAGAAGATGTTAATTGTCTTTGGAGAATTAAAAGAATGAAAATTCAAGTAAGGGTAACATATGGTCGGCACCAATAAGTGCAAGCTAAATTCCTCAATTTTACCGTGAAAAATACATAAGTAGTTAATAAATCAAAAGGATCAGATTTGGGTTACAGAATTAAGACAAATTCCTGGGATCAATTCAAGACGATCAGAGCCTACTGATATTCAAGAAAAAGAATATCGTGCATGTAGGAGCTTTATTGTTGTTTAATGAAGAATCTGTGAAAACGGAGAAATCGAGTGATTCTCTTTGGTACCTGAATTCAGATGCTTTGACACAAGCCTAAAGTATGAATTCTCCTAAATTTAAATGACCAAAAGTGCATCACTTAGTGAACTAAGGGAAACACTTATTTTTTCAGGCTTAGTCTTTCCCGTTCAGATAAGCCTTGAATGCGATCTACCTTTGTATCAGTTAAAAGATGAAGAAATAATTATCTCAACCAAGAAAAACCTAAACTCTATTACAATGAAAAAATTACTAAGCATTTTGATCACCTTCAGCTTAAGTCTGGCAGTTAATTCTCAGACATTGAATTTGGGGGTTATTACAGACTTTGAAAAATCAGCTGAGATTGATTCCCTCCTTGTCAATGCCGTGGAAGAAATCAAAAAAACCATAGGTCCGGCAAAGCAAATTAATTTGGATATAATCAACGGAGTTTATTATGGAGTTAATGATTTAAACACAGCGAAAAACGAATATCAAGGCTTATCAGAATCCCATGATTTTATCCTGCTCTTTGGATCGAACAGTATTAAAGGGGCCATAAATCTGAAATCCTTTGCAGTTCCAACAATTGGATTAGGTGTTATTGATCCTCATTTGCAAGACCTCCCTTATGACAACGGTGTAACTAATTATGATAATTTCAGCTATATCTGGGCCGCCAAAGATTTGGAAAAAGAGCTATCAGTATTTAAGCAAATCACCCCATATGAGAATTTAACAATATTGGTTAACGAATCTTCAGTAAATACCTTCAATGAGGAGAAAGGTCAGGCGTATATTGATTCTCTTGAGGAAAAATTATCCGTCCAAATTCAGGTACTTCAGATAAGTGACGAGATAAGGACCTCTCTTTCAGGGGTTAATTCAGATACTGACGCTGTATATCTATCCTATCTTCAAGGCAAAGACTCAACTGAGATAAAAGAGATTGCTCAATGGCTTAAATACAAACAGTTACCCTCATTCTCAAGTCAGAAGTTTCATGTTGATAACGGGATAATGGCCTGTATTTCAGATAAAAATGATTTTCAACAAGTTATTAGAAAACTGGCTATTATGGTAGATGAGGCCGTAAATGGAGAATCGCTATCACAAATGACAGTTAACATTAATTTTAAGGAGGATCTCTTTCTAAATTCTAGTACGGTTAACAAAATAGGTGCAGCATTATCCTTTGAGGTTCTGTTTACAGCCAACTTCATCGATGACGAGCAGAAGCTTCCTATCTATTCTTTAGAAGCTGTTATGGAGCGCGCCATAAAAAACAATTTTGGAATCAAGATCAGCAATCAGGATGTATCTCTAGCAATTCAAGATGCCAAGCTTGCAAAATCAGCTGTATTACCCTATTTGGATCTGGGTATTAATGGTCGTCAAATCAATGAGGAAAGCACCTTTGTATTATTTGACCAACCCGAGAGACGCTTGTCAGGTCAACTCAATCTAGACCAGGTAATCTATTCAGAGGAAGCTTTCGCAGGAATTAAAATCGCATACTATCTTCAGAAAGCTCAGGAATCAGCAACACAGGCTGAAATTCTTCAAATATACTATAATACCTTTCAAGATTATTTTGGAGTTCTTGTTGCCAAGACTTCCCTTCAAATAGAAACAGAAAACCTTGAGAATTTAAAAACCAATCTTGAGATGGCCAGAATTCGAGTAAATTCAGGAGATGCCAATCGAGCTGAAATACTAAGATGGGAAAGTGAGGTTTCTACAGCCAGTCAAAAAGTAGTGGAAGCTAATACAGTTTTATTCAACAGTAAGTATCTTTTGAATACGTCTCTAGCCAATACCCTAGAGGAAAAATATGATATCTCAGATATTACAGTTGATGACCAGATTTACACGAGATTCAGTTCAAGCGTTATTGCAAAATTTGTGAACAATCCAAGTGATTTGGATTTTGTGGCAAGCTTTCTTGTGAATGAGTCGATAAACAATAACCCGAATAAGCAAGGACTTTTGCAACAGATTAATGCAGTAGAAAGAAAGAATCTTCAAGATAAGAGGCTCTTGTATACACCAAAGGTAGGACTACAGGCACAAATGGCACAGGTTCTTGCGAGAGGAGGAGCTAATTCGAATGCGACTGACTTTAACATCCCGAACAACACATGGAGTGTGGGGATCGGCCTTTCATATCCCATTTTTACTGGGAATCAACGAAAAGTGAATCTTCAAACTTCAAGGATACAGCTTGATCAACTTAATAATTCTAAGGTTCAGTTGGATCAGCAATTGGAACTAGCCGTAAAATCTAGCTTGACAAATACAGTTGCGACCTCAACAAATATTGCTTTCAGTAAGACCGCCTCGAATAATGCAATTGCTAATTTCGAGTTAGTCAGAGACCAATATCAAGTTGGCGAGGTAAATATAACCCAACTTGTAGACGCACAGCAGTCTTCCCTTGGGGCGAAACTTCGATACTCTGTTGCCATATACGAGTACCTTCAGTCGCAATTGCAACTTGAATTTTCTGTTGGATTTTTCTCAATGTTCGCCTCTGAAGCCGAACTTCAAGCATTCAACAAAAGATTCCTTGAATACAGAACTAAACTTTAAAAATTAAAACAATATCATATCATGAAAAATTCTATTATAAAAATTAGTTTGCTGTTGGCCATTGTCCTTTCTTTTCAGTGTAGTAAGAAAGAAACTGCCAAAGTAGAAGTCCTGAGACCCATAAATTTCATGGCAGTAGGCACTGGAATCAGGGTACATACAAAATCATTTACTGGAATTGCTAAAGCAGGCAACGAAATCGAGTTGAGTTTTAGAGAATCGGGCGTAATTGAGCAAATAAACGTAAAAAAAGGTCAACGAGTCAAAAAGGGAGATTTGATCGCCACTCTTGATAATCTGGAGGCAAATCTCAACTTTCAAAGAGCCTTATCGGAAGTGAATGGTACAGAGTCTGCGATGAACACTTCAAAGGCCGAACTTCAACGTATCAAGTTACTTTATGAAAAAGGTAGTACCCCATTGAAGGAATATCAGAGTGCCAAGAACAGCTATCAGAGTACACTTGCTCAATATGAAGGGGCCTTGAAAAACAGAGAAATTCAAAGATCTCGTTTAAAATATGGCGTCATTCATGCACCATCCGACGGAATTGTTGCTAGAACTACTGGTAAAGTTAATGAGAGAGTACAAACCGGACATGTGTTCGCTATACTCAATGCCGGTGAGAAAATGAAGGTTGAACTGGAGGTTCCGGAGAATGTGATCAATCAAATAACAGTGGGTATGAAAGCAAAGATCGAATTTT